>NZ_JBIVGT010000004.1:0-19161 GCF_044748825.1 Pseudomonas sp. NPDC089741
AAACAAACACCAAAACATAAAACAAGAGGAGAATCAAGTTCAAAATTCTGATCCTGCTCTAGCGGGCAAAACGCTCGTTGATCATTTCCAGGGTCGGCATGCGTCCACGGACGATGCGATCCTGACTGGTCAGGTCGTAGCTTTTGACACTGCCGGGTTCGGCAGCGTTATCGGTCTGTACCAGACCATCGTCGACGCCATGCACCAGCGCGTCGATTTCATCCTGGGACAGCAGATCCTGCACGGCCATGTCGTGTTCCTACTGCAGTACGAAATTAGTGAAAAGCAACTGTTCGATCACCACTTTGCCCAGCTCTTTCTGCGCCACTTCCTGGACGCTGGCTGTAGCCTTCTGGCGCAACATCTCCTGGCCGATCGGCGTCGCCAATGTGGCGAAATCCTGACCGGAGAAAAGCATTACCAGGTTGTTGCGGATCACCGGCATGTGCACTTTGAGCGCTTCGAGATCAGCCTGATTACGCGCCAGCATGGTGATGCTCACCTGCATGTAGCGCTGACGGCCGTTCTGGTTGTAGTTGGCGACAAAGGCCGGCGCCATCGGCTCGAAAATCGCCGGTTGCTTGCCGGCCGGCGCAGCCTCGGCGGCCTCGGCAGGCTTGCTCTGAGCGCTGTGCATGAAGAACCAGGTCGCCCCCACGGACGCGCCAATGGCCAGCAGCAACGCCAGCACGATCACAATGATCAGCTTGAGTTTGCCTTTGGTTGCGGGGTCTTTCACTGCTGCTGTTTCGCTCTTCGCCATGCCAATAATCCGTCACTATTCGGGTTTTCACAGTCGCACGGCAAGGCAAGAGCAAGTGTTATGCCAGAAGTGTCGGTAGTCGTGGAGACAACGCTAAAGTCAAAAGCAACCCTCACCCCAGCCCTCTCCCGGAGGGAGAGGGGGCCGACCGAGGTGTAAGACGTCAAACACCGACCTGAAAGACCGGGTCGATTAGGGACTCATCCATCAAGTCTTGACGATCATGGATTCACAGACGCTGTTTCAAGTCGGTGTAAATCTCCAATATCCCCCAATCAGTCCCCTCTCCCTTCGGGAGAGGGCTAGGGTGAGGGGCTTTTGATTTTGATCAGGCGTAATAGTCGACCGCGCTGCTACCGATCACGCTGGTCGTTTGTGCAGCGGCTTCAGCAATGGCGGCCGGCGCCAATTCTTCATCGGCCGAATCGAGGCGACCACCGGCAGCGCTGGTGCGACCGCCCTGACCCTGCTGCGCCTGTTCCTGACCCTGCTGACCCTGCCAGCCACGGCTCTGGTCGGAGACATTGACGTCAACCTGGCCCATGCCCTGCTGGTTGAACATATCGCGCAGGCGATGCATCTGGCCGTCGAGGGCTTCACGCACACTTGGGTGCGCGCTCATGAACGTCACCTGCGTCTGCTGATCCGGAACCATGTTCACGCGGATATCCAGACGCCCGAGTTCGGCCGGCTGCAATTGAATGTCCGCCGCCTTCAGATTGGCGCTCGACAGATACATGACGCGGTTGACCACTTCTTCGGTCCAGCCGCTCTGATGCATGGCGATTGGCTGATTCACCGGCACCGCGTTGGCCGTCTTCGGCGTCGCCGCCTGAGTCAGCGCCGCCAGACGGTTGGCGAAATCATCGACGCGGGTGTCGCTGGTGGCAGTCTTGAGGTCTTTGAGGCCGTCATCGATCAGGCCACTGAAGGCCTTGTCACCGCCCTGGCTGGTGCTGTCCTTGTCGGCCTGCACATCCAGCATGCTGGCCATACCAGCGGCGAAGTTCTGCGCCGAGGTCAATTCGCCGTCGGCCTGAGTCTGTGCCGGCGAAGCTTTCGGCTGCGCCTGGCTGGCGGCGGAAATATGCCCGCCCTGCTCCATGGCCAGTCGCACCACCGGCAGTGCATCGAGCGGATCGGTTGAAGGATCGAATTCGCTGTCGGCGTTGGCCGCCGGGTCTTTGACCACGCCCGGCAATACCGCCACGGTCGGGGTTTCGGTTTTCGCCGGGGTGGCTGCTTCGGCCACTGGCGCGGCCACCACCGGCGCTGTGACCAGCGGCTGCACGACCTGCATCAACGCCGGATCCAGCACCGGATCGACCGGCGCGGTATCGACAACCGGAGGTTGCGCGGTATCGGCACTGTCGTCGCTGCCGGCGCTCTTGTCAGCATCAGCGCTGGTTTTGTCGGCAGGCAAGGCATTGCCGCTATCGGCAACGGCCGGCGCCGGGGCGGCAGTCTGATCCTTGCCGACATCCTTCCTGGCGCTGTCATCGGCGACCTTGTCACGCGGTGATTTCACCGGGCTGTCAGCACTGACGGCAGTCTTTTTCGGGCCTTGGTCGGCGAACACCTGAGCGAAGCTTGAAGCCTTGTCCCCGGTGTCTGCGGCCACTGCCGACGTTTTGGCAGAGGCGGCTTGAGCCTTGGCCTGAGCGGCGTTCTGAAGAAGGATGTTGGGGGTCGCAGGCATGAAACGGTCTCCGCTGCACTGGGATCGTAGGTACAGTTGCGGAGATAACTGCAAGTGCCGGGCCAGTTTTGTCCGACGCTTGAGAAAAGCGCCGGACGGCCGGATTCAGTGCGTGTGCGCGTGGTGTTTTTCGTTTTCGTAAACCGGACGAACATGCTCGAACTCGCCACTGATGTCAGCGACCAGTTTGACGATTTCTGCGGGGCTTTTGTGCCTGGCGTCCGATTCGAGTTCCTGGCACAGCTCGGCCAGTCGAATCGCGCCCATATTGCTGGCGCTGCCCTTGAAACTGTGGGCAACTTCCGACAGGGCCTTGGCATCCGCCGCTTTTTGCAGCGCAACCAAGCGATATTCGGAATCCGTGAGAAAGGTATCCAGCAGCTCTGGATAACCATCCTCCATGACTTCGCGCAGTACGCTCAGCGCCTCGCGATCAATATGTGTATCTGTCACTTGCTCACTCCTTGATCAAGAATTGCGCAGATTATGCCTGAACCTCCCAGAAAAACTCCACGCGGGCACTACGACCTTCGTCCGACCAACTGGCATTGCGCCCCAATTGCCGGACCAGACTGACCCCGCGCCCCGACAGACGGACACCTTCCAGCGGCCGTTCCATCACCCGCGCCACATCGAAGCCCTTGCCGCTGTCCTCGACGCGAACCACCAGACAACCGCCCGCGCCTTGCGGCAGCACCTGCAAATGCACGCGCACGTAACCGTCCTGCAAAGCCTCCAGCCGCGTATTGCGCTGCTCATAGTAGCGAGCAAAACCTGCGGCATCGCGCTTGAGACTGGAATCCAGACCGAGCACGCCGTGTTCCAGTGCATTCGAATACAACTCGGCGAGCACGCTGTACAAGGCGCCACTCTGCGCTCGCAACCCATGTACTTCCTGCAACAATTGCAGCAGATAAGGCATCGGATTGAATCGCCTGAGCGTGGCACCCCGGAATTCGAAGCTTACCGACCAGTCCAGCGGACACGACTGGCCGCTGTCGGAATAAACCGGCGCCGAAGGACGAACCTGCGCCGGCGCCAGCAGACTGACCTCGACCATGCTGACATCGTCCCGCGCCTCACCGCGAAAATCGCGCAGCGCCTGTTCGATATCTTCGAAGAGGCGATCAGGCTCGCGATTGGCGGCAAACACCTGCTGTAAACGTTCAACGCCGAACAACTGCTCGCTGGCATCACTGGTGTCGATCACCCCGTCGGACAACAGGAACACCCGATCCCCGACTGCCATCGGATGCACCTCGGTGCAATCGTCGAACGCCTGCGGGCTGAGCACACCCAACGGCAGATGCCGGGCGGCCAATGGCACACGCTCGCCGCTGGCGATTCGATGCAGATAGCCATCGGGCATGCCGCCGTTCCACACTTCGACCGAACGCCGCTGAAAACTCAGGCACAGCAGCGTCGCACAGCAAAACATGTCGACCGGCAGGATACGTTTAAGCTTGGCATTCATCTCGCGCAGGGTTTCCGCCAGGCCATAACCCTTGGCGGTCATGCCGTAGAACACCTCGGCCAGCGGCATCGCCCCGACCGCTGCCGGCAGGCCATGCCCGGTGAAATCTCCGAGCAGCACGTGCATGTCACCCGCCGGGGTATAGGCCGCGAGCAACAGATCCCCGTTGAACAGCGCATAGGGCGATTGCAGATAACGAATGTTCGGCGCGCTGAGGCAGCCGGAATGCGCGACCTTGTCGAACACCGCTTTGGCGACGCGTTGCTCGTTGAGCAGATAATCGTGATGCCGGGCGATCAGGTCACGCTGCTGCAGAACTGTGGCCTGCAAGCGGCGCAAGCGATCCATCGCCTTGATTTTGGCGGCGAGAATCACCTGGTTGTAGGGTTTCGCCAGAAAGTCGTCACCGCCCGCTTCCAGGCAACGCGCCAGCGCTTCGCTTTCAGTCAGCGAGGTCAGGAAGATGATCGGCACCAGGGTTTCCCCGGCCAAGGCCTTGATCTGCCGCGCCGCCTCGAAGCCATCCATCACCGGCATCATCGCGTCCATCAGCACCAGGTTCGGTTGCTCACGGCGAAACACCTCCACCGCCTCAGCACCGTTGGCGGCCGTCAGCACTGCATGACCCTGACGACGGACGATAGTCGACAGCAGCAGACGGTCGGCGGCGCTGTCTTCGGCGATCAGGATGGTCAGCGGCTCTTGCGCCTGCATGGCCGTCAAGTGATGTCGAAGAGCTTGTCGAAGTTGGAGATGGCGAGGATCTTGCGCACGTCGGAGTTGGGGTTCACGACACGGATATCGGAATCGTCGCCACCGGCATGATCACGCAAGAGCAACAGCATCCCGAGGGCGGAGCTGTCCAGATAAGTGGTCTCTTTCAGATCCAGCTCATAGGAATTGGGCTCCGGCTCGATTCGCTCATAGGAATTGCGAAATTCCTGATGCTTGCCGAAGTCGAATCGACCCTTGACCGAGATCTTGAGCTTTTTTCCATCCGGGGAGACTTCTGCAACGACTGACATTGACTGGCTTCCTTGTCATTGACGAACGTGTACAAGGTTTAGCACTTGGACAGGGTTGGGGCAAGGTCAGGAAGCCAGATCAAGAGATCGCAGCCTTCGGCAGGCTGATCCCCTGTAGGAGCTGCGGCACGCTGCGATCTCTTGATCTGGCTCTAAAAAGGCTGAGAACGCGGCAACCGCTGCGACAACTCGTCCAGCAACTTCTGCTCGCGCTTGTCTTCGAGGCGTTGCGCCTCTTCGCGGTAGCGCTGCACCAGTTTGCGCAGGCCTTCGACTTTGGCAAATGCCTGTTGCCAGGCCTCACGCGCATTGTCCAGATTCTTCTGGTGCCAGTTCAGGCTCTGCCGTTGCTGATCGACGGCAGTGTCGAGCTGGGCGAGAAAGCCCTGAAACCCCAGCAACCACTGCCCGCTCACGCCAGTGGCGCCGCGCACGATCCACTGCTCGGAATAATCCAGACGAAAGGCATTGAGGTCGGCGAGTTTGCTTTCAGCGACCTTCACCTGGCCTTGAAAGTAACCCAAACGCTGCACGGCGGTTTTCTCGGCTTTTTCAGCCATGTCCACCACCGGCGCCAGACGCGCGGCTCGACTGACGGCGGCCATGCGCGGTTAGCCGCCCGCCGCAGGCGCGAACAGGGTTTCCAGATAAGCCTGGCTTTCGCCCATGTTGATTTTGTCGTTCAGCCCCTGCCGCTGGTACCTGACCAACTGCGGTTGCAGGGAAATCGCCATGTCGGTTTCACGGTCACCGCCGGCCACGTAGGCGCCAACGCTGATCAGGTCACGACTCTGCTGATAGCGCGACCACAGCTGCTTGAAATACTGCGCGCGCTGCATGTGTTCCGGCGAAACCACCGCAGGCATCACCCGGCTGATCGACGCTTCGATGTCGATGGCCGGATAGTGCCCTTCCTCGGCCAGACGCCGCGACAGCACGATGTGGCCATCGAGTACGCCCCGCGCCGAGTCGGCAATCGGATCCTGCTGGTCATCGCCTTCCGACAGCACGGTGTAGAACGCGGTGATCGAACCACCACCCTTCTCCGCATTACCGGCGCGCTCGACCAGTTTCGGCAACTTGGCGAACACCGACGGCGGATAACCCTTGGTCGCCGGCGGCTCGCCGATGGCCAGAGCGATTTCCCGCTGGGCCTGGGCGAAACGGGTCAGCGAATCCATCAGCAACAGGACGTTTTTGCCCTTGTCGCGGAAATATTCGGCAATGCGCGTGCAGTACATCGCCGCGCGCAGACGCATCAGCGGCGCATCGTCCGCCGGCGAAGCGACCACGACGGAGCGCTTGAGACCTTCTTCACCGAGGCTGTGCTCGATGAACTCTTTAACTTCCCGACCACGCTCACCGATCAGGCCGACGACGATGATGTCGGCTTCGGTGAAGCGGGTCATCATGCCCAACAGCACAGATTTACCGACACCGGTACCGGCAAACAGACCGAGACGCTGGCCGCGACCGACCGTCAACAAACCGTTGATGCAACGGATGCCGACGTCCAGCGGCACGCTGATCGGGTCACGGTTGAGCGGGTTGATTGTCGGGCCGTCCATCGGCACCCAGTCTTCGGCTTTCATGCCGCCCTTGCCGTCCAGCGCACGACCGGCGCCGTCGAGCACACGGCCGAGCATGCTCATGCCCATCGGCAAACGACCGGTATCGGCAAGCGGCACCACACGGGCACCGGGGGCGATGCCGGCAACGCTGCCGACCGGCATCAGAAAGACTTTGCTGCCAGAGAAACCCATGACTTCTGCTTCCACCTGGGACGGGTGATAGCTGTCGTCATTGATCACCAGGCAACGCGTGCCCATCGCGGCGCGCAGGCCTTCGGCTTCGAGGGTGAGGCCGACCATGCGCAGCAGACGACCTTCAAGAATCGGCGCGCCGGCAATTTCAACGGCCTCGGCATAACTGCTCAGGCGCTTGGCGAAACTGGTGCGTTCAAGGCGCATCGGGAGTGTCCGCGAGCGGCTCTTCAGGCGTGGCCGCCGGTTTTACGGCTTCGGGAATGTCCAGGCTCAGATCCGCTTCAGCCGGATGCAAGGCCTGTTCGTGCAACTGATCGAAGAGCTTCGCCATGACCTGAACCACGCGCGTTTCAATGCTCGCGTCGATGCGACTGTGCTCGGTTTCAACCCGACAGCCACCCGGCAGCAGCGATTCATCTTCGACGATGCGCCAGCTTTCCTCATGACGTTCGCGCAAAGCCTTGGCTTGCTCGAAGTCTTGCGGGTTGACGTACAGACGCACGTTGTCGACGCCCAGCGGCAACAGCTTGAGGGCGTCGCGCATGACGTGTTCGATCTGGCTCGAATCGATGGCCAGTTCGCGCTTGATCACCTGTTTGGCGATGTGTTGCACGAGGTCGACCAGCGACTTTTCGATTTGCGTGTCTTGCTCGGCGATGGGTTCGAACAGGTTCGCCATCAGTTGCTCGAGGCTGGCAATTTTTGCCGCCAGCGCCACTTCAGCTTCCTGCCGGACTTTCAGCGTGGCGCTGTGGAAGCCTTCCTTTTCGCCGATAGCAAAGCCTTCGTTGTAAGCCTCCTGACGGATGCTTTCGAGCTCTTCGAGGGTCAGTGGCTGGACTTCTTCCAGCGGCACTTCTTCCATTTCCGGCGGTTCGGGCTCGGGTTCAGGCTCGGGTTCCGGCTTCGGCGGATCGAAGCTGGGCATGGCCCAGGATTCGAATCCGCGAACATCGCGGGCACGGATCAGATCCGTCACATCGTCGTCGTGCTTGTCCATGGGCTTAGATCATTTCCTCGCCACCCTTGCCGCCGAGTACGATCTCGCCGGCTTCGGCCATACGACGGGCAATGGTGAGGATTTCTTTCTGCGCGGTTTCGACGTCGCTGACGCGCACCGGGCCTTTGGCCTCGAGGTCGTCGCGCAACAGTTCGGCCGCACGTTTGGACATGTTCTTGAAGATCTTCTCTTTGACGCCTTCGTCCGAACCCTTGAGGGCCAGCACCAGCACGTCGGAGGAGACTTCGCGCAGCAACGCCTGAATACCACGGTCGTCGACATCGGCGAGGTTGTTGAACACGAACATGAGGTCTTCGATCTGACCGGACAGGTCTTCGTCGACTTCGCGGATCGAGTCCATGAGCTGGCCTTCGATCGAGCTGTCGAGGAAGTTCATGATGTCTGCCGCACGCTTGATACCACCCAGGGTGGTGCGCGAGGCATTCGAATTGCCGGAGAACTGCTTCTCGAGAATCTGGTTGAGCTCTTTCAGTGCCGCTGGCTGCACGGTGTTCAACGACGAGACGCGCAGGATGATGTCCAGACGCACCTTGTGATCGAAGTTGCCGAGCACTTCACCGGCCTGATCCGGATCGAGATACGCCACCACAATCGCCTGGATCTGCGGGTGTTCGTAGCGGATCACGTCGGCAACCGCGCGCGGCTCCATCCATTTCAGGCTGTCGAGGCCACTGGTGTTGCCACCGAGCAGGATGCGGTCGATCAGGCCGTTGGCCTTGTCTTCACCCAGTGCCTGGGTGAGCATTTTGCGCACGTAGTCGTCGGAACCGACGCCAAGGCTGGTCTGGTCGCCGACGATGTCGACGAACTCGCTCATGACCTGCTCGACCTGTTCGCGATGGACGTTACCCATCTGCGCCATGGCTACGCCAACGCGCTGAACCTCTTTCGGGCCCATGTGGCGCAGCACTTGCGCGGCATCGGTCGAACCCAGGGACAGCAGCAGAATCGCGGCTTTGTCGACCTTGTTCAGTTTGACGGTTGCGGCTCGGTTATCACTCATCTGCGTTAATCCACTCTTTCACGACCTGAGCCACGCGACCCGGATCCTCGGCCACCAGACTCTTGATTGCATTCAGTTGCGCGTCATAACCCTCGCTTGGGCTTGGCAACAGAATGCTCTGCGGACCACCGAGGCTCACGCGGTCGTTGGAAAGTTCGCCGTCCAGGCCGCCCATCCCGCCGAGTTCCACGTCGCTGCCAAGACCGGCCAGCTCCTTGCCTTTGCCGCCACCGGTAATGTTGTTGAGCACCGGGCGCAGCACACCAAACACCAGTACCAGGATGAACAGCACACCCAGCACTTGTTTGACGATGTCCCAGAACCATGGCTGGGAGTAGAACGGAATATCGGCAATCACTTCACCGCGCTCGGCGGAGAACGGCATGTTGATCACGCTGACGCTGTCGCCACGGCTGGCGTCGAAACCGACGGCGTCCTGCACCAGACGGGTGAAGCGCGCCAATTCGTCGGCGCTCCATGGCGCACGGGTGGTTTCCCCGTTGGCGGCATTGACCTTGACCTGGTCGTCGACAACCACCGACACCGACAGACGATTCAGGCGACCCTGCTGCTGTTTGGTGTGGCTGATGGAACGGTCGAGCTCGAAGTTCTTGGTCGATTGTTGACGCTTGTCTGCCGGGTACGGCGCGAGCATTGGCTGGCCGGTGGCCGGGTCCATGATCTGCTGACCGTTGGCATCAACCAATGGCTGACCTGGCTGCACCATGCTGGCCGGCGCAGCTGCGCCGCCGGTGGTTTGCGGCGCCGAGGCCGGCGCTGGTGGCTGATTGCTCAGGGCACCCGGCACACCTTGCGGGCCATTGCTGGCGGTGCGTTGTTCGTTGACCGACTGCTCGCTGCGCAACGCCGGTTGATCCGGGTTGAACTGCTCGGCAGTCGATTCGACGGCATTGAAATCGATATCGGCCGAGACCTCTGCCTTGTAGCGATCGTTGCCCAATACCGGTTGCAGGATGTTGTGCACGCGCTGGGTGAGCATGCTTTCCATGCGACGGCTGTAATCGAACTGCTTGCCAGCCATGGTCATTTCGGAGTTTTCCGCCTGATCAGAGAGCAGTGTGCCCTTCTGGTCGACGACGGTGATCTGCGATTTGCTCAGCTCGGGAACGGAAGTCGCCACCAGATTGATGATCGCAATCACCTGACCCGGCTCCAGCGAACGACCGCTGTACAGTTCGACCAGCACCGACGCACTTGGCTTGCGCTCATCACGAACGAACACCGAGCTCTTCGGAATGGCCAGGTGCACGCGCGCACCCTTGACGTTGTTCAGGCTGGAAATGGTCCGCGCCAGTTCGCCTTCGAGGCCGCGACGATAGCGGGTCGCTTCCATGAACTGACTGGTGCCCAGCCCCTGGTCCTTGTCGAGGATTTCGAAACCGATGTTGCCGTCGCTGGGAGTGACACCAGCGGCAGCGAGTTTCATCCGCGCACGGGACAGGTCATCGGCTTTGACCAGCAAGGCGCCGGAATTCGGTTCTACGGTGTAAGGGATGTCGGCGGCGGCCAGGGTGTCCATGACCTGTTTGGCGTCCATGCCGGCAAGGCTGCCGTACAACGGACGGTAATCCGGCTGCTGCGACCACAGCACCACGGCAAAGCCAATCGCCACGCTCGCAGCCAGGCCGACCAACAGGCCCACCTGACGCAGCACGGTCATCTCGGAGAGGTTTTCCAGGAAGGACAGGCCGAAGAGCGGCGGTTTGCCGTCTATCGGGGTGGCCTTGGCCGGAACGTTATCGGCGACTGCTTCTGCCATGACTCAATCTCGTCCTTAAACCGGCATCTGCATGATGTCTTGATAAGCCTGAACCAGTTTGTTGCGCACCTGGGTCAGAGCCTGGAACGACACGCTGGCTTTTTGCGAAGCGATCATCACGTCCGTCAGATCGACGCCGCTTTTGCCGACTTCAAAGGCGTTGGCCAATTGAGTCGACGCTGTCTGGGTATCGCTGACTTTGTTGATCGCCTGACCGAGCATGTCGGAAAAGCTGCTGCCCGCCAGTTCAGGGACAGCGGTCGTCGATTTCGGCGCAGACATGGCATCCAGCTTCATGGCCTTCATGTCTGTCATCAACCGATTAAATTCAATACCTTGGCTCATGGTCTACTCTCTTGGGCGGCCCGCAATTTTTTGACACTCACTCGGCGGGTACACAGGTGTTAGCAACAAGGGTGCCAGCTCGGCGGACTTTTTCCACAAAAGCCAATCGGGGCACCGCGCGAACAGCGAAGCCACCGCAAAATCACTGTGGGAGAGGGCTTGCTCCCGAAGGCGGCGTGTCAGCTGCATAAATATCGACTGACACTCCCTCTTCGGGAGCAAGCCCCCTCCCACAATGGGTTTTGCGTGAGTTCAAGTGGCGAACAGATAGCCTTCGACATCCATCCCGGCATCGCGCATTTGCGCCAGTTTGTAGCGCAGGGTGCGTGGGCTGATGCCGAGTTTTTCCGCCGCTTCTTTGCGGCGGCCGCGCTCGGTGCGCAGGGTGTCGATGATCATCTGAAACTCCCGGCGCCGCAGGTCATCGCCCAGCGCACCGGCAGAATCGGCGTCGATTTCGACTTCACGGATCGCTGGCGGTACAGCTGTCGCCACCGGCAAAGGAGCGAACGTCACCGGACCGGCCAGACAGAAATCCTGCGGCTGGATCAGTCCGCCCTGCTGCAGGATCAACGCGCGCTGAATCGCGTTATCCAGCTCACGGACATTGCCTGGCCACGGGTAGGCGATCAGACACGCCTGCGCTTGAGGCGAAAGTTTCGCCGCCGCATGCTTCATTTTATTGACGTGTTTGTTCAGCAACCGCTCGGCCAGCGGCAGGATATCGGCAGTGCGCTCGCGAAGTGGACGCCAGGCCAAGGGGAAAACCGACAAACGGTAAAAAAGATCTTCACGGAAGCGCCCCGCCGCCACTTCGCCAGCCAGATCGCGGTTGGTAGTGGCGACCACACGGATGTCGAGGGTGATCGGCTTGCGCGCACCGACGCGCTCGACTTCGCGCTCCTGCAACACGCGCAGCAGCTTGGCTTGCAGGCCAAGGGGCATTTCGGAAATTTCATCGAGCAGAATGGTGCCACCGTCGGCCTGTTCGAACTTGCCGGCCTGGGCGGCGATGGCGCCGGTGAACGAACCTTTCTCGTGACCGAACAACGTCGCTTCGAGCATGTTGTCGGGAATCGCCGCGCAGTTGATCGCGATGAACGGTTGATTGGCGCGATGGGATTGCTGATGGATGTAGCGCGCCAGCACTTCCTTACCGGTGCCGGACTCACCCGAGATCAATACCGTGGAATCGCTGCGCGCCACGCGTGCCGCGAGATCGAGCAACTGTGCGCTGGCCGGCTCAACCGCGATCGGCCCTTCGGCTTCGCTGGCACTGATGCTGCCCAGCGCATGTCGCGCGACCAGATCCAGCAGCGCCTTGGGTTCGAACGGCTTCACCAGATAATCCGCCGCGCCATGGCGCATCGCGTCGACCGCGCGCTCGACGGCACCGTGAGCGGTCATCAGCAACACCGGCAACTGCGGCTGACGGGCACGCAGCAGGGCGAGCAATTGATGGCCATCCATGCCGGGCATGTTGACGTCACTGACCACCAGGCTGAACGCTTCGCCCGCGACCGCCGTCAACGCTTCTTCTGCGCTGCCAACCGCCTGATAATCATGGCCGGCCAGCAACAGCGTATCGGCCAGCGCCTCACGCAACGAACGGTCATCCTCGACCAGCAAAACCTTGATGCCCATGGCGTTCACTCAGCTCCCTGTACAACGGAAAACAGCGGCAGGCTGACCTGCGCGCACGTGCCGCGCCCGACCCTCGAACGCAGCTGCAATTCTCCCTGATGTGCCCGGGCCACAGCCTTGACCACGGTCAGGCCGAGACCAGTACCGGTGACTTTGGTGGTGAAAAATGGCTCGCCGAGACGCGTCAGTACAGCCGGCTCGATCCCGCTACCGTTGTCACTGACACTGATACGCAAGATGTTGTCGCGGGTGTAGCAATGCACTTTCAGGCGCACATCAGCGGCGCTGGCCTGAATCGCGTTTTCGAGCAGATTCAACAGAGCCCCGACCAAGGTGTCGCGGTTGCACAGCAGCTCGCCGGCATGACTGTCGCACTGCCAGCGGATTGGCAGATCCTGCACATGGGTCAGCGCGGCGGCTTGCAGCGCCTGCATCAGCGCATTCGGCGTCAAACGATCGGTCAGCGGCAATTCTCCGCGAGCGAACACCAGCATGTCGCGCACCTGATGCTCCAGCTCGTGCAGACGCTCTTTCAGGCGCCCGGCGAAACGCTGCTGGGTGGCGACCGGCAGCTCCTGCTCAGTCAAATGACTGGCGTACAACAGCGCGGCGGACAACGGCGTGCGGATCTGATGAGCCAGCGAGGCGACCATCCGCCCCAATGACGACAGACGCTCGTGGCGCGCCAGTTGATCTTGCAGATGACGGGTTTCTGTCAGGTCGTTGAGCAGCACCAACTGCCCCGGCTCGGCATCCAGCGAGCGCGTGGCAATCGACAGGCGTCGACCGTTTTTCAGGGAAATTTCATGACCGTCGTCTTCGCGCGGGGCAAAGCAGCGCGCAATCACCTGACGCCACAATTGACCTTCGAGCGGCAAGCCGAGCAGCTCGATGGCAGCCGGATTGGCTTCGCGCACCATGCCATGACCGTCGATGACGATGACGCCACCGGGCAACAGATCGAGGAGATTTTGCAGACGGTTGGCCAGGCGCTCTTTTTCCGCCAGCTCCTGCATGCGCTGGGCGCTGACCACCGCCAACTCGCCTTTGAGTTCGGTCACCCGCGCTTCAAGCATGCTGTAGGAATCAGTCAACTGGCTGGACATTTGATTGAACAGCTCGAAAGCCTGCTCAAGACCCTGTCGGCTTGCCTGTTCTACGGAGGACGGCTGCCCCTCGGGACTGGAGGCAGAAGACATCTGGGCGACTTGGGGCATTGTGCTTTCTCGCTTGGCTGACCGTCAGTGAAACGGAACGTTGCGAGGGCTGTAGCAATACCCGTGCCTAAAAAAAACCGCTTATAAATGAAGAGGTTGAAAAACAGGCGTCAATCATCCGCCTGTTCATCACCATCACGTCGACTCATGCCGTATTTGCGCATCTTCTCGACCAGGGTGGTTCGACGAATACGCAAGCGCTCGGCGGCACGTGCCACGATGCCATTGGCGTCGTCCAGTGCCTGTTGAATCAGGCCCTGCTCCAGACCACCGAGGTAGTCTTTAAGGTCGAGGCCTTCCGGCGGCAGCATGGCATTGGCGGTGAAGTCCGGCGTATGCCCGTTGATGGCCACACGCTCTTCCAGATCGCTGCGCAGGCTGTCGACCATTTGCTCGTCTTCGTCGTCGACGTAGCGGAATTTCTTCGGCAACTCGACCACGCCGATCACCCCGTACGGGTGCATGATCGCCATGCGCTCGACCAGATTGGCCAGCTCGCGGACGTTGCCCGGCCAGCCGTGACGGCACAGCGACATGATCGCCGCCGAGTTGAAACGGATCGAACCACGCTTCTCGTGCTCCATGCGCGAGATCAGCTCGTTCATCAGCAACGGAATGTCTTCGACGCGCTCACGCAGCGGCGCCATCTCGATCGGGAACACGTTCAAGCGATAGTAGAGGTCTTCGCGGAAGGTGCCGATCTCGATCATGCTTTCGAGATTCTTGTGGGTCGCGGCGATGATGCGCACATCGACGCTCTGGGTCTTGTTGCTGCCTACGCGCTCGAAGGTGCGCTCCTGCAAGACGCGCAGCAGCTTGACCTGCATCGGCAGCGGCATGTCGCCGATTTCGTCGAGGAACAGCGTACCGCCGTTGGCCAATTCGAATCGCCCGGCACGGCTGGTGATCGCGCCGGTGAAAGCGCCCTTCTCGTGGCCGAACAATTCGCTTTCGAGCAGCTCTGCCGGGATCGCCCCGCAGTTGACTGGCACGAACGGCGCGTCGCGGCGCTTGGAATGGTAATGCAGGTTACGTGCAACCACTTCCTTGCCAGTGCCGGACTCGCCGAGGATCAGCACGCTGGCATCGGTGTCGGCGACTTGCTGCATCATCTGGCGCACGTGCTGGATCGCCCGGCTGGTGCCGACGAGGCTGCGGAACAGATTGGGCTCACGATGACGGCCGCGCTCGCGGGCCTGGTCATACATCTCGCGATAGACCTGGGCACGGTGCAGGGAGTCGAGCAATTTGCTGTAGCTGGGCGGCATTTCGAGGGTCGAAAGCACCCGGCGGCGTTGGTCGTCAGGCAGATCGACGGAAGAATTATCGCCCATCAGCAAAACCGGAAGGAACTCATCCCAGGTTGAGAGTGTCTTTAACAAGCCCAAAAGCGCGCCAGGAGCATTAACGGTCCCGATCAGTACGCAAATGACTTCACGACTAGACGACAAAGAGCCGACTGCCTGCTGCCAGTCATGGCTGCCGCAGGGTAAATTTTCTTCGCCAAGAAAATTTAGAATCACCGCCAGGTCGCGGCGGCGGACGCTATCGTCATCGATCAGCAGAATTTTGGTTTCACGCCACATGCAATAGCAACTTCCCTAGTCAACTCAATGCCCGAAAAATGGGGCAAGCGAGACGCTTGCAGGACACCATGTGCCTGTAGACGCCTGAAATCTGAAAACAGCCACTAGTTAAGTCAAAAAACCGTGCACAGTCAAATTTATGGCGCACATGTCTGGATTAACTGGGGGTTAATTAACCAAACAGATGGTAAACCTTTGCCGCCTTTTGCGCTTGGGTGATCTGCGACATCTCGTTGGCTATCGCCTGCCGCTCACCCATGGCCACCTCAAGAAGCTCCTTGTAGACATGGAGCAACTCCTCAAGATTGTTGCGCAACGCGTCCTCATCCAGCGCAGCTTCAGCCATGACGTCTTCCATGCAGGAACGGCAAGCCAGATCCAGCTCGCCAATAGCTTCCCAATTGCGCTCGGCCAAGGCTGTTACCAAGGCTTCGCGGGTATCGGCAATTCGCTGCAATACAAGACTCATGGTGCTCTCCTTAAAACTGGGGGCCTGGCGGAGCAATACCGTCCCAGCCTTCCTTCACGGTGCGCAGCAGCCCGGCGACCTCATCGAGAATCTTCGGATCACTGTCGATGTTGGCCTGCGCCAGGCGCTTCATCATGTAGATGTAGAGCTGGTTGAGATCAGCCACCGACTCGGCGCTGTTCTCCAGATCGAGGCCTTCACACAAGCCACCGATAATGCCAACGGCCTTGTTGATCGCCGTCCCTTTGCCGGGAATATCCTTGCGCTCGATGGCGCCTTTGGCCTGAGCGATACGCTCCAGGCCGCCTTCCATCAACATTTGCACCAGACGGTGCGGGCTCGCTTCGGATGTCTGAGCGTGTGCGCCGACTTTCTGATATTGCCGAAGGGCTAACATTGGGTTCATGTTCTACCTCATTGCCACAATGACTCGTATAACCAGTGTATCGCCAGCGAGCCACAAAACTTTAGATGAAAAGACAAAAACCCGGCGCACGCCGATAAAGCGTAGCCGGGTTTTTGTCGTCAGATCATGACTAGCTGGCGGACTTCTGCGCGTCCAGCGAAGCGAAGAACGAGGTGATGTTACTCGCCGTCGCTTTCATCTGCCCGACCAACAGGTCCATGGCATTGTATTTGGCGGTCAATGTCGCCGTCAGGCTCGCCACGTGTATGTCGAGTGCGGTCTGCTGACTTTTCAGGCTCGCAGCCGAACTGGTCAGATTGCTGCTGCGCTGATCCAGCAGCCCCGTGCCCGGCTTGACATAGGGATCGACAGCGCTCTTCATCCGCGCCAGCAAACCGTTAGTGGACGTGGTGCCGGAGAACAACTGCTGAACCTGACCCGCCATCCCGGGTGTGCTCATACGATCATTGAACACCTTGGTGTCCAGCGTCAGCTCACCGGTTTCCTTGTCAGTCAGGACGCCCATCTGCGCCAGTACGGCCAGGCTACCGCTACCGGAGCTGCTCATGGTCAGTTGCGAACGAATATCCGACATCAGCGAGCGTGGTAGCGAGTCACCGGTAAACGCAGCAGAAACGGTCAGATTGCCATCCTCATCCGCTGTCGCATTGGACAGGGTGTCGATGGTTCTCTTCAGGGTGTTGTAGGAATCCATAAAAGACTGAAGCGACGTCTGGATACCCGTCGTGTTGGTGGCGACGGTGACAGTCGCGGCGGTCTGGGCTCCAGAGGCGTCTTTAGGGCTCACCGAAGTGAGGTTCAGCGTCATCCCGCTGATTGCACCCGACACCGTATTGCTTTTGCTGGTGACGAGCAGTCCGTCAATGGTGATCTTGGCATCCTGAGCCAAATCACCCACAGCGCCCGAGGCACCCGGGGCAGGAGTCCCACCCATTTGTTGGGTACCGTCGATTTCCAGACCGGCAATACCGCTGACCTGCATGTCCATGCCGGCACCGGTCTTGCTCGAACTCAGCACCAGACGCGAGGCGCCAGTGGCGTCGGTCACGATGTTGGCAGAAATACCGTTGCTGGCCTGCGCGGTGTTGATCGCATCCCGAGTGCTCTGCAAGGTGGCATTGGCCGGAATCGCGACATTGTAATCAATGCCATTCTGACTGATTTTCAGAGTACCACTCGGAATGGCACTGGTTGCGCCGCCAGCGAATGCGGCACTGGCCACTTTCGAGCCGGTTGCCAGATTCTTCACGACAACGCTATAGCTGCCAGGTACAGCCGTGCTGTTGGAGGTAGCGCCGAGGACCGTCGGAGTGTCAGACGTCGCGGTATAACCGGCAAATGCAGGGCTCGTCGCCTGCCCAAGATCGGTCATCGATTTCTGGAATGCCGCGAGCGCGCTTTTCAGCGAGCCAACACCGGAAATCTTCAATGAGTTGGTTTTTGTCTGAGTATCGATCTGCGTCTGCTTGGCCGACTTGTCGGCATTGACCAGCGCAGTCACGATCGAACCGATGTCCAGACCGGAACCCAGTCCCGAACCCGGCAAAATTGGACTTGCCATGTGCATCTCCCTTCAGATTGTTGCCATTCTTTTGACCGTTACCCGCGTCCTGAGAACGTACAAACACTATTCATGCCAGCTATCAGACTTTGGCGTCGAACAACACGTGGCTCGCATTGGCGAGGCTGTCTGCCAGCTTGAGGGCTTCTGCGGAGGGAATCTGTCGAACGACTTCACCCGTCTCGCTTGCTATCACTTTGACGATAACCTTTCCGGAATGCTCATCAATGGAGAATTCCAGATTGCGCTTGATCGACTGTACGAACTTTTCGATCTCCTGCACTGCCAATTTCAACTTGGCATCGTCCGTATCCTGGCTCTTAGCAGCGACCGGAGCATCAGCCTTGGCAACTTTAGGCGCCTCTGACGGCTTGTCAGCAACTGGCGTTACTGGCTTGGGAGCCGGATAAGAGACGTTAAGCTTTACGCTCATGTCCATACCGATCACCTCCATAAACTAAAAAAGCGAGAGAGCGCGACAAGCGCACTCCCCCGCCTAAACTCATTCCGAAATTACTGAAGCAGCTTCAGTACAGCGGAAGGCAGTTGGTTGGCTTGAGCCAGTACGGAGGTCGAAGCCTGCTGCAGAGTTTGCTGCTTGGTCAGGTTAGCAGTTTCTGCGGCGAAGTCGGTGTCTTGTACACGACCCTGTGCAGCAGTGGTGTTCTCAACGATGTTTTGCAGGTTGGAGATGGTGCTGGTCAGACGGTTTTGCGAAGCACCCAGGCTGGCGCGCTGTGCACCGATTGCAGCGATAGCGGCATCGATTGCAGTGATAGCGTTGTCGATGTTCTGCGAAGCAGAACCCGCACCAGTACCCGAAGCACCAGTCAGAACTACAGTACCGCTACCAACCGACAGGCTGACGGCGTCGAACTTGGAGCTCAGTACCAGGTCGATGTGGTTAGCCGAACCGGTGTTTGCGCCAACTTGCAGAGTTACAGTACCAGCGGTACCGTCCAGCAGGTTTTTGCCGTTCAGGTTGGTCGAAGCCGAGATACGAGTGATCTCGTCGGACATCTGAGCGAATTCGGAGTTGGTAGCGGTCTGGTCAGCAGTGCCGTTGGTACCGTTACGTGCTTTAACAGCCAGTTCACGCATACGCTGCAGGATGTCGGTAG
This sequence comes from Pseudomonas sp. NPDC089741, assembly GCF_044748825.1. NCBI lineage: Bacteria > Pseudomonadati > Pseudomonadota > Gammaproteobacteria > Pseudomonadales > Pseudomonadaceae > Pseudomonas > Pseudomonas sp. NPDC089741. Next base: position 18,902 of record NZ_JBIVGT010000004.1, read on the forward strand.
TAGCTTGCAGGCCACCTTCAGCTGCCTGAGCAACGGAGATACCGTCGTTGGCGTTCTGGATAGCCTGGTTGCCACCACGGATCTGCGAAGCCATACGGTTGGAGATCTGCAGGCCAGCGGCGTCGTCTTTAGCGCTGTTGATTTTCAGGCCGGAAGACAGGCGCTGCATCGAAGTCGACAGAGCGTCGGAACAAACGTAAAGCTAATTCAAAACGATCAACAACGTATAAAAAGTGTTAACTGATAAAGTAATAAAAAAT
>NZ_JBIVGT010000004.1:19171-86148 GCF_044748825.1 Pseudomonas sp. NPDC089741
GACGTAGTGTCGGAGATGACAGAGAACGCCATGACGAATTCCTCGTTGGTTGGGTACTGCGGCTTCCGGCCCTGGCAACCGCCGGGTATGGCCTAGAGAACCTTCGTAATAGTTATCGTCGGATTGGCAGGTTGCTTGAGGGCTTTTTAAAAAAAAATTGCCATCACCCTGCCACCCCCGAGAAAACAAGGGCTTAGCCCACCCTCAACCGCGAAAAAATGACGTCATAAAACCGACCTCGGCGCAAAGCCACAGGCCAGTGCTGTTGCGTTTTTTACAATCGTGCATTTTGCAGCAGCTCGATCAATTCGAATTCCATGTAGTCGGCGAGACCGAGCCAGTCCTGACGCTCCTGACACGCGAGCATTTGTGTCAGCACGGCCGCCCAGGATTGCTGAACATCTGTCGATGCCGACAACAATGACTGTTGCGCCCCCTCAAACACATCGACCATCTCCAGCGCAGCCTCGACATCACGCCCCAGCCGAAACAACCCGGCGCATTCGCGGCATTCGTCCAGGCACTTATCAATCGCGGTCATTGCACGAACTCCTGATTGAAACGCGTCCCGACGATCAGCGCTCCCGCCCGACTGCTGTTAAAGAAATCGACCTGTGGCTGACTGGCGATGTAACGCTCGAGCACACATAGATAGCCTCGGAAGTTGAGCTGCGTGGCGACCCTCTGGCCATTGCCGTCCAATACCCAGTGCCGGGCCTGGCTCACGCCGGGGCCCAACTCGCCATCGTCCCAGCCAGCGTGAGTCTTGTTCATCGGAAAAGCAAAATCGGCGCCGAACAGCGTAATGCGCGCCGCACCCATTTTTACCGCCAGATCAGTGGCCGGATGAATCACGCTGCCGCCAACGTGCAATCGCGCTCGCGAATACTGTTCACGCAATGCGGCGTAGACCGGGCTGGCCGAGTAGCCGCCGTAGCGCTTGCCTTTCCAGGCCTGCAACACCGCAGGATCGCTCATCGGCAAATACACCAGCGTTATGCCGTCAGATTCTTCGCACGGCAGATGACGGAAACTGATGCGCTGATCGATGCTCACCACGATGTCAGGCACGATCCCGTGTTCGCGCAGCGGCCGGTAAGCAGTATCGACACAAATGAACAGCGGGCGCTCAGTTTGAGCACGCACTGCCGCCAGTCGCGCAAATTGACTCTCCAGTGTCGGACCGGTGCCAATCACATAGATTTCCCGCCCGGCGCAGGTGCCGAACAACTGCGCCACATCATCATCGGCCAACAGTACCGGCAAGCAGTCCTGCAAACGCTGCTTGATGAACGGCAACTGCGGATCGAATTCACGGTTGTTGAAACTCAGGTGCACTTCGCTGACCAGCCGATCACGGATCTTCGCGTTGAAGTCATCGGCCAGCAGCATTTCGGCAGGCAGGGCAAAAAACGGCGTGCAGATGTCCGCCAGATCACCGGCGTAGAGCAACTCAACTCGCGAGTCTTGCAGCCATTGGCGCTGATCGATCAGTTGCAGCACCAGCGCGAACAACGCGCCATTGAGGATGTGCACATACAAACGCTCAAGCCCGGCGCGCTCGAGCAACACCGCTGGCAGGTCGCCGAGCCCGGTGCCGTAAACGTGCAAGCGCGGCTTGTCCTGCGGCAGGCTGGCAGCCTGGATGCGTGCTTCGTGGTCGCGATCATGGCGACTGGTGAGCTGAATCCCGGCCACGCTCAGCGTCGAGCCCAACCCTTGCGTCAGCCCTGCCTGCACCGATGCACTGTCCTCGGCCATCAGACGTTCGAACAGCGCCGGCCAGCGCTGCTGGATGACTTCGACGTTGGCTTGGAAAAATTCGCTCATGCCGCCTCGCGCTCCATTCAGGCAAAAAAAATAGCGCTCAAGGTTAACCTTGAACGCTATTTTTGTATCAGGCGTTTTTGATCCGACTCAAGGACGGAAGATGATCGCCGAACCCCACGACAGACCGACACCGAAACCACTGATCGCGATGCGCTGCCAGTCGGAATCGAGTACGTGCTTCTCAAGCAGCAACGGAATGCTCGACGACACGGTGTTGCCGGTCTCGACCATGTCCTTGAGAAACTTCTCCGGCTTGTCTTCAAAGCGTCGCGCCACGGCATCGACAATCGCCGCACTGCCCTGGTGGATGCAGAAAGCGTCGATGTCATCAGCCTTGAGGTTCGAGTCGTCGAGCAACTCGTGCAGGTGCGCCGGGACTTTGAGCAATGCGAAGTTGAACACCTGACGACCGTTCATGAAGAACACGCCATCGGTGACTTTCAAGTGCGGTGCGCCGGAACCGTCAGTGCCGAACTTGGCCTTGCCCAGCGCCCAGGTCGGATCTTCGCCCATCCAGGTGGCGGTGGCGGCGTCGCCGAACAGCATGGTGGTATTGCGGTCTTCCGGATCAACGATCTTCGAGTAAGGGTCGGCGGTAATCAGCAGGCCGTTTTTCAGACCGGCAGCTTCCATGAAGCCCTTGATCGCGTAGATGCCGTAGACGTAACCGGAGCAACCCAGCGAGATATCGAACGCGGCGACATTGGTCGGCAGGCCGAGCTTGTCCTGGACGATGGCAGCCGTGTGCGGCAGGCCTTCTTCGTCACCGTTCTGGGTGACAACGATCAGCGCGTCGATCGATTCACGCTTCAGCTCAGGGTTGTTGGCAAACAGCGCGTTGGCTGCTTCCACGCACAGATCGGAAGTTTCTTGCTCAGCGTCTTTGCGCGGCAGGAACGCCGAGCCGATCTTGCCAAGGATGAACTCTTCATCCTTCTCGAATTTTGCACCTTGTGCGTAATTGTCCACGCCGGCTACAGGAACGTAGCTCGCAATGCTTTTTATGCCAATCATTACGGCTTCCCAAAAAAAAACAGCCCAAGACCACCGCTCGCAAGGATTTCGAGGGGCGCCGACAAACAGAAAACGGCCGCCACGAGGGGCAGCCACGGGAAGCGCAAAGGGCTATCACTGGAATCGAAAACGAGCCAGGCGCCATCTCCCCGATCAATACAATACAGTGAAGATGCGCGTTATGACTCACAGGTCACGCTATTTTGCCGAATCGGTTGCAGATCGGCTTATTCGACCAGCGACCAGTCCAGCGGCGTGCCGCGCTTGATCGGTGCGCGAGCGCGACGACCGAGGATGGCATCGGTGTGCTTGGGCGGCAGACCGAGACCCGGACGGATGGCGCGCAGATTGTCCCCGGTAAAGGGGTCACCAGCGGCCATGTCAGCGGTGACGTACAGCGAACGGCGATAGACCAGCGACTTGCGTTCAGCCTCGGTCACGCCGTAATGCGCCTGTCCCATGGCCTGCCAGGCGCGTTCGGTTTCCAGTACCAGACTGGCCATTTCCGCCGGTTCCAGCGAGAAGCTGGCGTCCACGCCACCGGCCGTGCGGTCGAGGGTGAAGTGTTTTTCCACCACCGTCGCCCCCAGCGCCACAGCGGCGACGGACACGCCAACGCCCATTGAGTGATCGGACAAACCGACTTCGCAGCCAAACAATTCGCGCAGATGCGGGATCGTGCGCACATTGCTGTTCAGCGGAGTCGCGGGATAGGTGCTGGTGCACTTGAGCAACACCAGATCCTTGCAGCCGGCCTCGCGGGCAGCGCGCACAGCCTCATCAAGCTCGGCGATGCTGGCCATGCCGGTGGAGATTATCAGCGGTTTGCCGGTAGCGGCGACGCGGCGAATCAGCGGCAGATCGGTATTCTCGAAACTGGCGATCTTGTAGGCCGGCACATCAAGGCTTTCGAGAAAGTCCACGGCGCTGTCATCGAACGGCGTGGAAAACGCCAGCATCCCCAGTTCTTTGGCCCGGGCAAAAATCGGCGCGTGCCATTCCCACGGCGTATGAGCTTGCTCATACAAGTCGTAGAGCGAGGTACCCGCCCACAGGCTGCCGGGATCCTTGATAAAGAATTCACCTTCCGACAAATCCAGGGTCATGGTCTCGGCGGTGTAGGTTTGCAGCTTCAAGGCGTGCGCACCGGCCTTCGCCGCAGCTTCGACGATTTGCAGGGCCACATCGAGCGACTGGTTATGATTGCCGCTCATCTCGGCAATGATGAATGGCGGCGCATCGGCACCGATCAAACGGTCGCCAATCTTGAAACTGCTCATGTGCGATGTTCCTTCAAAACCCGGGTGAACGCGCAGGCACTTTGAATGTACCCGGCGTCACGAAATACATTCAATGAGGCACGATTGGCCGGCAACACCTGAGCACTGATGGCAGTCAGTTGCGGCCAATGCGCGGCGACAAACTCTTCACCCCGCGCCAGCAGTGCCCTGCCCCAGCCCAGGCCGAAACGCCCTTCCAGCAGATATAACGAGACTTCGGCTTCAAAGCCGCGCAAGTCGTAACGCAAGACACCGACCGCGCCGTCGTCGGCCGCGGCAATCAGCAGCAGACGCTGGGGATTGCGCAGGCTCGCGGTCAGCCAGTTGAGATGTTGCGACCACTCGATCACCGCGCTTTGCTGCGACCAGCGTCGCACCGCCTCAGCGTTGCGTCCGTCGAACAGCAATTGTGCATCGTCCAGCGTCGCCACCCGCAGTTTGAGCACTGCCCCGGCCATTGCCGCCGCGACCCGCAGCGCACCGCGTCCATCAACCAGTTGCCGCGAGCGCTCAGCCAGACTTTGCCGCAGATAGACGTTGTCGACGACAAAACCGATGGCGTCACGCAATTGCTCAACGCTGACCTGCTCACGGGCGCCCATGAACACATGAGCACCGGCTGCCGCCATGACCTCACCGTTGTTCTGCTGATTATTCGACACCGCGATGCAAATCGTCGGCAGGCCCATCGCCGCACGCTCCCAACTGGTGCCGCCACCGGCGCCGATAAACAGATCAGCCTCGATCATGCGCTGATAAAAATCGCTGACAAAACTGTGCAGCCGCCAGTTCGGCCGTGTCTCGGCCAGCGCCTGCATCTGTGCCCACACCGGGTTATCGGCACCGGCAACGAAATCCACTTGCAGCGCGCAGAAGTCTGCCAGCGCCAGCATTGCGTGATGCGTCTGCATCGCCGCATCGAAGCCGCCGAAATTCACCAGCACTCGCCGGGCTCTGGGCTTGATCTCGATGGCCGGGCAGGTGAACTCTTCACGCAACATCGCATAGCGCGGCCCGAGCAGCGTGCGGCAACCGTCGGGCAGCAGCGGCGCGTAGTTCTCACTGAGTCCGGACAAATTCTGATTGAGCAAAAGATCGACGCTGTAGCGCCGCGTCGCCAGATCATCGACAGCGGCGATACGTGGCGCCCAGCGCCGCGCGGCGGTCTGCCAGTGATGGTCGAGTCCGTAATGGTCGGCGATGATCCAGTCGAAATCAGCATGGCCATCCAGTTGCAAGGCCAGCGCGTCGATATCCGCCTGCCACGGCAGTATCGATTCGATGCCTTGCTGCGGGTCTTCATCAGGGTAGAAGTCAGGCAGAGAAAAGGTCTCGAAACCCTCAGCGCTCAGCGCATCAAGCCGATGCCCCGGCAAACGGCGGCAAGCGAACGCGACATGACTGCCCTGCGTGCGTAACACCCGCGCCAGCGTCAGGCAGCGGGCGATATGGCCACTGCCAATAGTCGGCGAGGCGTCAGCGCGAATCAGCACTCTCATTGCAATTCACCACCGGCCTTGAGCGCGGCGTAAAGATATTCGGCACGCTTCCAGTCTTCCAGCGTATCGATGTCCTGCACCAGATGCCTTGGCAAAATCACCGGCAGGCTGGCAGGCGAATACAGCACGTCGCCGCGCAGCCAAGCGTCGCTGCGGCCCCAGTAAAACTGGCCGGCATCCTGAAACGCCTCGGGCAGATCCTGCGAGCGGGTGTTGCGAAATTCGGGATACAACGCGGTCAGGGCGCCCTGCCCGTCGACGGTCAGTGCACGCTGCACCGCAAAGCCGAAACTGCACACCGAGAACGCAAAGGATTTCTCCGGATGCCGTTCCAGCAACTCCAGCCCCTGACGCAAATAACGCGCCTGCAACAACGGCGCCGTGGCATAGATGCAGCAGGCATAGTCGAACGGCGGCAATTGCTGCAAGGCGTGCACGATCACCGCCGCAGTGCCGGTGAAATCATCGGCCAGATTCGCCGGGCGCAAAAACGGCACCTGCGCGCCATGTGCCTGCGCCAGCTCGGCGATTTCCTCGTCGTCGGTACTGACCACCACTTGATCGAACAGCCCTGAATCCCGCGCCATTCGAATCGAACGGACAAACATCGGCACGCCGTCGAACGGCATCAGGTTCTTGCGCGGGATGCGTTTGCTGCCCCCACGGGCCGGGATGATTGCGACGTGGCTCAAGGGCGTTTTTCCAATAGAAACCAGGTGATGTCATCCGTCGGGAATTGCCGGTCACGGTGATACACAAAGCCGTAATCCAGCAGTTGCAGATCAGCGTAGCGATCAAGCATTTCACCAGCGAAATCGCGTTTGAACAGCTTGCCGCTGTTGCCGCGATAGGACACCTCGACCGGCGCCGGGTTGTAATACTCGGCGATCAGGATGTAGCGCTGGCTCAGTTCATAAAGCTGCGCATAGGCGGTCGGCAGCAACTCGGGCGCCAAGTGGATCAACACACCTTTGCTCAGGGTCAGGTCGTAGCTGCGCTCGCGAGGAAAGTCGAACAGCGAGCCATGCCAGATCTGCGCGATGTCCAGCGCCCGCGCCTGGGCGCAGGCACTTTCGTTGATCTCGACGCCGAACAGCTCGCATTGCGGCAACAACTGATGCAACGCCTGCAAGTTATTGCCGGCATTGGTGCCCAGTTCCACCAGACTGTCGATGCGCCCGGCCCGGCTCAGTGCCTTGGCGAACAACGCCAGATTGGCCGCGACCAGCGGCTGACCGATATTGCGGTCAACGTACTGGTTGCCGAAATCGCCTTGCCAGAATTGTTCCTGCTCGCTCAGATCACGCATTGCCGTTTTCCATCCACCGCCGCAGCGGCATTTACTCGGTCAACCGTCGCAGTTGCTCGACCACATAGTCCTGCTGCTGATCGCTCAGCAACGGAAACAGCGGCAGGCTGATCGCTTCGGCGTAATAACGCTCGGCTTCGGGGAAGTCTCCCTCGGCGAAACCCAGGTCACGATAGTAGGGCTGCAAATGTACCGGAATATAGTGCAGATTCACCCCGACCCCGGCCGCACGCAAGCCTTCGAACACCTGCCGGTGACTGAGGCTGACGCGTTCGGTCTGCAAGCGCACCACGTACAGGTGCCACGCCGAATCGGCTTCCGGCTGAGGGCTGGGCAGCGTCAGCGGCAAGTACGTCAGCAGACTGTTGTAACGCGCTGCCAGTTCACGTCGACGTTCAATGAACTCGTCCAGTTTGCTCAACTGTGAAAGACCCAGCGCAGCTTGCAGATCGGTGATCCGGTAGTTGAAGCCCAGTTCGATCTGCTGGTAATACCACGGGCCATGACTGGGCTCGGTCATCTGCTGCGAATCGCGGGTCATGCCATGGCTGCGCAAGCGTTGCAGACGCTCGGCCAGTTCGCGGCGATTGGTCAGCACCATGCCACCTTCCGCGCTGGTGATGATCTTCACCGGATGAAAGCTGAACACGGTCATCGCCGCAAATTCACCGCAGCCCACCGGACGCCCGGCGTAACTGGCACCAACGGCGTGCGAGGCATCTTCGATCAAGGTGAAGTTGTAGCGCTCGGCCAGCTCGGCGATTTTTCGCATATCGCAGCTCTGCCCGGAAAACGCCACCGCCACCAAGACTTTCGGCAGCTTGCCGTCCTGTTCAGCCTGATCGAGTTTGGCTTCGAGGGCCAACGCATCGAGGTTCCAGGTCAGCGGATCGATATCGACGAAATCAACTTCGGCGCCGCAGTAACGTCCGCAATTGGCCGAGGCCAGAAAGGTATTCGGCGTGGTCCAGAAACGGTCGCCCGGGCCGAGGCCCGCCGCCAGACAGGCAATGTGCAGCGCCGCCGTGGCATTGCACACCGCCACGGCGTAATCCGCCTGACAACGTTCGGCCATCGCCTGCTCGAAGCGTTCGATGGTCGGCCCTTGGGTCAACCAGTCGGACTGCAACACCTCGACCACCGCGTCGATATCGGCCTGATCAAGGCTTTGCCGACCGTAGGGAATCATGCCGAGAGATTCGCGTGCAGGTCGGCGATCTGCCCGACCGAGAGGAACTGCGGATTGGTGTCGGAGCGATATTCGAAGTCTTCACTCACCGGCCGCCCGCGCTCACCCAGTTTGTCGACGGCAAAATCGACATCGACGCTGGTGAAGCGGATCGACGGCTGGATGGTGTAGTGGTCTTCGAACTCCAGCGTCATCCGCGCATCGTCCAGCGGCACCATCAGCTCATGCAGTTTTTCGCCCGGACGAATCCCGACGTTTTTATGCGGCAGATGCTCGGCCATGCCCAGCGCCAGATCGACGATGCGGATCGACGGAATCTTCGGCACGAACACTTCGCCGCCGTGCATCCGCGCGAAGCTGTCGAGGACGAACTGCACACCGTGGTCGAGGGTGATCCAGAACCGCGTCATGCGCTCGTCAGTGATCGGCAGCTCAGTGGCGCCGTCGGCAATCAGTTTGTTGAAGAACGGCACCACAGAACCGCGCGAGCCGGCGACGTTGCCGTAACGCACCACGGCAAAGCGGGTTTCCTGCTCGCCGGCAATGTTGTTGGCGGCGACGAACAACTTGTCCGAAAGCAACTTGGTCGCGCCGTACAGGTTGATCGGGCTGGCGGCCTTGTCGGTGGACAGCGCCACAACCTTCTTCACGCCATTGTCGATGGCGGCAGCGATGATGTTCTCCGCGCCATTGACGTTGGTGCGGATGCATTCGGTCGGGTTGTATTCCGCCGCCGGCACCTGCTTCAGAGCAGCGGCATGCACCACGTAGTCGATGCCGCGCATGGCCTGACGCAGACGGTCAGCGTCACGCACATCACCGATGAAGTAGCGCATGCACGGCGCGTTGAACGTCTGCTGCATTTCGTACTGTTTCAGCTCATCGCGGGAGAACACCACCACGCGCTTGGGCTGGTATTGCTCCAGCAAGCGACGGATGAAGTTGCGCCCGAACGAGCCAGTGCCGCCGGAGATGAAAATCGATTTACCGTTGAACATTTGCTGATTCCTGTTCCCTGTCCGACTGACTCAAGCGAGCAACTGTGACCAGTTGATCGGCGCGTCTTCTCTCAAGGTAAAACCCTTGCCGGTCGAGGCCAGATTGGCGTTATAAGCCGCATCTTGCGCAAAAACAGCGCTCCATTTTTCACGCAATGCAGCCAGCGACTCAGGCGCTTTCGGCAACTCGCCGGTATGTAGCACCTGCACCTGCGGCGTCCACACCGTGAGGTAACCGGCCTGTCCCGCCTTGAGGCACAGATCTACATCGCTGAAGGCGTCGGCGAAGATTCCCTCGTCCAGGCCGCCAAGCGCGTCAAACAGTTCCTTGCGCACCATCAGGCACACTTTCGACACAGCCGAATAGTTCTGCTCGACTGCCAGGCGCTGCATGTAGCCCTCGGCGGAATGTTTCTCGCCGATGAAGGCCGAACCTACGCCATCGCCAAACCCGAGAATCAAACCGGCCTGTGAGACTTTGCCGTCGCGGTCCACCAGCTTCGCACCCACGATGCCTACTTCCGGACGCAAGGCATGATTGAGCAACGATTCAATCCAGTTCGGGTTGACCACCTCACTGTCCGCAGCCATCAGCACCAGGCACTCGCCTTTCGCCTCTTGGCTGGCAGCATTGAACAGCGCCGCGTCAGTCAGCGGTTTATCGGCATGCAGGACACGGACCCTGGTGTTCTGCAATGTACCCAGCCAGTCGTTGACGTCAGCCGACTGATTGGGATTTGCGGCGATCAATACTTCATAGCGGGTATACCGGGTTCTGAGCAGGACGCCTTCCAGGCAACGTTGCAGTGCCGGGAGATCGTCGCCAGCAGGCAAGATGATCGAGACCAGAGGTTGTTCGGCATGACGGTAGTCGACTTGATAGGTGCCAGGTACCGCTGAAGTGACCTTGGCCTTGTAGCCGCGATTACCCAGATGGCGTAACAACGCCTGACGCTCATGAGCGTTTTCCTCCAGCATCGGCGCCTGGGAAATCAGCAACGGTTCGTCGAGGTGCGCCAGACCGCCGAGCCCGCCGCGCTCAATGATGCGCAGGAGCAAATCGAATTCCAGGGCTTTGCTGAAGTCCGCCTGATAACCACCGACCTCAAGCAGAACATCCCGACGGATCAGCCAGTGACGAGCCATCAGGGACGGAACGCTTTGCAGCAGATCAAGATTGAAGCCCGGCCGGAACATATCAACCAGTGCCCCCTTGTCGGTGCGCTGGATTTCATCGGTAGCAACCGCGCGAATGCCTTCGGCAGACATCAGCTCAAGGCTCGCCCGCAGCAATCCGCCCGCAGTGAACTCATCACCTGCCTGAGCCAGCAACAACCAGTCGCACGGTGACTGGCTGGCGCTCTGATTCAATTTGTCGACGAGATTACCCGGCGTGACGCGAACAAAGTGCAACGTGTTCTGCGCGGTAGTCGCCGCTGGTGCTTCACCCGTGGTGAAAACCACAATCCTGAACGCTTTGCAGTGCCCCTCGAGCAAGCTGTCCAGAGTCACCTGCAACTTATCGATATCGTTGTCCAGATCCAGCAGGAAAACACCGAAGTGCGGACCGCCACCGTTGGCGGCCAGATGCCGGGCAATCGATTCGATGTGTTCAACTGCAGGCTCGCGCGTTGCCAGCCACTTGAGCAGGCGACCGGATTGCATCCTGTCGAACACTGCGTGGTGATCATCGGCGGTCAGTGTCGCGAGGCGTGCGATCCACTCGTGCATCGCTTGCGCTTCGTCCTCATCACCCAGCGACTCCAGTTGAGTCGCCAGACGATTGATAACCGTACGGTTGAAAGCATTCAGATCATGAGCCTGCCACAAACGGTCCAGCACGCTTTCCGGCGTGTCGTTGTTGCGCGCTTGCAGCAAATGCGCCTGGCGAGTCCATATGCCTTCAAGTCCTTCCAGCTGAATGCGTCCGGCCGGCATGGCGTGCAGCATGAATTCAAACTGCTCGAGACGATCAAAGAATGGCTGGTTGTAAAACGGCATTTCAACGTATTGCAGCGGCCCGAAACGACGATCCGGCATTTTCAGCGACTGATTCCAGGTGGACTGGAATATCAGCTCTGCGGTCAAGGCTCGCCCGGATTGCAGACTGTCGACCATCGCCTCGAAACTTTGCAGGGCAAACGCTTTGCCCTGCTCCGCATCAAGCCCTTCAATGCCAGTGGGCAATGATGCGAGGAATTCGGCAAAGCCTTCCCGCTCGGCGACCGACTTGGCGTCGATATAAGTCAGCGAGTGATACACCTCGGTGCTGTGCTCAGAGTCACCGTAGTTGATCTCGCGCACAACATAAGGCATCGGCAGGATGCGTGCCTTGGCGCTCGCCAGCAGGAAGTAGACGTGACCGATTTCCTGCCATTGAAAACTGGTCCCGGGCGGCAGCGACGAGTGCCACTTCTTGATCAAATCGGTACGGCATACCGCGTAGAACGGAGGAATGTACTGACTCATGTAATCGATGACTCGATCCTGAGCCCGCTCGGAGGAATAATCCTCCTGAACCTTCTTGTCCCGGCGGTAGTAACTCACGCTGCCGGCAAGTGTCAGGTACATCAGGCAATAACCGTGACACATGCCGTAGTCCGGGTTCGCCTGCAGGAAGCCCACTGACTCGAACAGCGAGTCGTGCAGGATGAAGTCGTCGTCGGCAGCCAGCACCATATACGGCGTTGTCACCAGCTCCACACCATAGGCCAGCTTGGCCTGCATTCCCCAGTAAGCAAACTGCGGAACGTGATGGTAATCGACTAAAGAAAAATCGCCCTCAGCCCGCTCGGTAGTAGAGTCCAGCACCATGATCTTGCAGGGCAAACTGCTGTAATACTTTACCGCCCGGCGTAAAAACGCGGGCCGGTTATGAGTAAACAGCACCACGGTCAACAGCTCGTTGAGCGGCAGCGCTTGTTCAGAACTGTACTTGCCTTGCATAACTTCTCTCCACAACCGGCGACTGGCCGAGATAACGCTTTGATGATGTTGCGAATTAACGAACGCGACGCAGATAGCCGTCCGGCGCCACGGTGATCAGCAGCTTGTTCTGCAACTGCTGGTCGATCTCGAAATCCTGGTTCTCTTCGAGGTATTTCCACACCGCGGTTTTCGGGTTATCGCCCGGGCCCCATGGACGATCCGGAAAGAAATCGGCGGGCATGTCTTCGACCACGGTGTCCATCACCACGCAATAGCTGTCGACCGACACCAGCGGCGCGTAAAGGCGCAGCTCTTCGAGGACGTGATCGTGGGTGTGGTTGGAGTCGAGCACCAGAATGACTTTCTTGCCTTTGGCCGCAGCCTGCACCTGCGCGGCAATGCCGGCGTCGATGCTTGAGCCTTCGATCATCTTGATGCGCTTGGCCATCGGGTGGCTTTCGATCGCTTCGCGGTTGTGCGGACGAATATCGAGATCGATACCCAGCACTTCGCCGTGGCCCTGCAGCTCCAGCAACGAGGCGTAGTAGATGATCGAACCGCCGTGGGCGATGCCGCACTCGATGACCAGATCCGGTTTGACCTGCCAGATGATCTCCTGCATTGCCATCATGTCTTGTGGCAACTGGATGATCGGACGGCCCATCCACGAGAAGTGGTAGCTGTATTTGTGTTTGGCCGATTCGTTGAAGAAATCACGGGCCAGACCAGTGAGTTTCTGGTCGTCGCCTTGCTGGGCAATCTGTTCCCGGCACTCGGCTTCGAAAGCTTGGTTAATGCTGTTGTCGGTCATTTTCAAAATCTCAAGGGTCACTGGAACGAAGCGCTGTCGACGGCGTGATAGACATAACGTCCATCGGTCATCCGCTTGATCTCTTCGAGGTAATTGGAGTTCATCACAAACAGGTTGGCGCCTTCGGGCAAGGCGTCCATCGCCTCTTGCGGCGAGGACACCTGCACACCACTGAGCGGCAGATAACGCCCTTGCTTGGCCGGGTTGATATCCACCACCCGATCCACCGCCACACCTGCGCGTTGCAGGAACAGCGAATAGATCACGCCTTTGGACGAAGCGCCCCAGATCGCCGAACCCTGCTCGGGGGCGGACTGAATGATCTGCACCGCCCGGTCGAGACTGGCAGTGAAATCGTCGGGCAGCTCCAGGCGTGGCACCGGTTGTTCCGGGGTCAGGCGCAATGTCGCCAGGTCGGCGACGATGTACAGGTATTGGCCACCGAACAGGTGACCGGCCTCATGCACAGTGCCGAACATCCGGCGCAGGTCATCGAGGCGGAAATAATTGACGTGCTCGTAGAACAGGTCGAACCAGGCTTTGTGTTCGAGAATCCAGTCGAAGCACGGCACTTCGATGTAGATCTGCCCGCCCTGATTGGCTTCGGCGATTACCGCGAGGAAACTCACCGGGTCCTGAATATGTTCCAGCACATGGCGCAGGACGATGGCGTCCGCCGCCAGACCGAGGCCACGGGTGAACGGCGCCTTGATCACATCGGCGTTGTCACCTTCGTACGCCGGGTCGATGCCGGTGATCGAGTAGCCAAGGCCTTTGAGCAATTCAAGGAAGTAGCCCTTGCCGCAGCCGACTTCGATCAGCTCCTGGCCTTTGAAATGCCTGGCGATGATCCCTTCGACGTCGCTCAGGTGCTTCTGGAACTGGCCGGAATGCGCCTGCTCGTTCTGATAGTCAGCGTCGTAGCTGAGCTTGTCGGCGTCGAACGCGGCATTGAAGATCAGGCCGCTGCGCTCATCCTGCACCAGCAGCATGTCGGCACTGGCCGAGGCCTGCGCCGATTGCGCGTCGGCAAAGGTCCGGTTCTGCAGCACCGGCAGGTCGGTGACCCGATACAACTCGTGCCTCATTGCGACTCTCCCAATAACAGTTGCAAGCGCTCGGTCACCGCCCAGAACGCCAGCGGTTCGTGGTTCGGATACGGGTAGTGGCCGAGGTTCAGATTCAGGCTCGCGCCGCGTTCGCGCAGACGCTGTTCGACCAGCGCACGCACCGACACCGGTTCGCCGCTGGCGCAGTTGATCACGCCAGCGAAATCACGCTGCTGAAGAATGCTGGCGAGATGACCGGCAGCGGTTTCAATCGCCAGAAAATCGCGCAACTGCTCACCGGCAGACATGTTGAACGACGGCTCGCCGGCATCGATTGCCCTGTCCAGCGCCGCCAGCAGGCTGCTGGGATTCTGCCCTTCGCCATGCAGGTAAAACAGCCGCGCCCATTGCAGAGTGAACGGCTGCTCTTGCGCAAGGTTCTGCAAAAACAGATGCAAGGTGTGCTTGGCCAGACCGTAAGGGTTGCTCGGCCGTGGCTCGGTGCTTTCGCTGAGTGGGCCGCTCTGCATGCCATATTCGAAACAGGTGCCCGTGATGAGGACTTGCTTTACACCCGTCTCGACTGCGCTTTTGATAAAGCGGTAATCAGCCATCAGGTTGTGTTCGAAGTGAAACAGCGCCCGATAATTCGGCAACCCTGGCCAGGCCAGATGAGCCAACGCATCGCAGCCGTCAGTCAACGCCGCCACGTCCAGATCGGCAGCGTGAATATCCGCCGAGATGAATTCGACGTCATTGATCCACGGCATGCTCGCCGCTGTTTCGGCGTTGCGTGCAACCGCCCGCACCGCACAGCCACGTGCCAGCAACGCCGCGACCAGATGCCGACCGACGAAGCCTGTCGCGCCCGTGACCAGAACCTTCACAGCACTTTCAACTCAGGCACGGCGATCACGAAGCGCCCGTCCCACTGACGTACCTGCGCCAGTTGCTGACTGACTTCGTGCAGCAGATTCCACGGCAGCACCAGCACATAGTCCGGTTGCTCGATATCGATCTGCGCCGGCGCGACAATCGGAATACGACTGCCCGGCAAAAACTTGCCTTGCTTGTGCGGGTTGGCATCGGCCACCCAAGCCAGCAAGTCAGGCTTGACCCCGGCGTAGTTGAGCAAGGTGTTGCCCTTGGCTGCCGCGCCATAACCGACCACCCGTTTGCCGTCAGCCTTGGCCTGCAACAGGAAGCGCAGCAGCTCATGTTTGATGCGTTCAGCAGCCGGCGCGAGGGTCGCGTAGTACTCGACGGTTTTCACCCCGGCAGCCAGTTCGGCCTGCAACTGTTGCTGCACCGCTGGCTGCACGGCACGGCGTTCACCGTCCTTGCGCTGGACGAACACGCGCAGCGAGCCGCCGTGCGTCGGCAGTTGGCTGACGTCGAAGACTTCCAGGCCATTGCGCTCGCACAGCGCTTGCACGGCGGTCAGCGACAGATAGGAATAGTGCTCGTGATACAGCGTGTCGAACTGCGCGCCAGCCATCAGCGTCAGCAGTTGCGGGAATTCGAACGTGGCGACGCCGCTCGGCTTGAGCAAAGTGGCAAAGCCGCCGAGAAAATCATTGATGTCCGGCACGTGCGCGAGCACGTTGTTGGCCGCCATCAGATCAGCGCCCCAGCCTTCGCCTGTCAACTGCGCGGCAGTCTCGCGACCGAAGAACAGTTCACGAATTTCCAGGCCTTTTTCGCGCGCGGCTTGCGCGGTGCTGCGCGTCGGTTCAACACCCAGGCAGGGGATGCCACGAGCGGCGACGTATTGCAGCAGGTAACCGTCGTTGGCCGCGACTTCCACGACGCGACTGTCGGCAGTCAGGCCAAAGCGCTCGACCATTTCGGCGACATAGCGCTCGGCATGCGCCAGCCAGGTGCTGGAGAACGAACTGAAGTAGGCGTACTCGGCATCGAACAGGCTGTCGGCGCTGGTGTAATCCTCGGTCTGCACCAGCCAGCATTGCTGACACACCGCGACCTTCAATGGCACCCATTGCTCGGCCTGTTCCAGGCGATCGGCGTGCACGTAGGCGTTGGACGGTGGCGAGGTGCCGAGGTCGATCAGCGGCAGGCTCAGCGGTGCGGCGCACCCACGGCAGTTCATAGACGCACTCCAGCAAAGTGTTGATCGAGCGCGGGATGGCTGGAATCACGCACTGACAAATTATTGACAGGCAACGGCCAGGCAATCGCCAGCCGTGGATCGTTTACCGACAGACCGCCCTCATGCTCCGGCGCGTAATCGGCGCTGTGCAGGTAGAGCAATTCGGCGTCTTCGCTGAGGGTCTGGAAACCGTGGGCGAAGCCGGCCGGAATCAACAGGCTGCGACCGTCGCCGGCCTTGAGGTGCTCGGCGTGCCAATGCAGAAAGGTCGCGGAATCGGGGCGCAGATCCACCGCGACATCCCACACTTCACCGCGCAGGCAGGTGATCAGTTTGGCCTCCGGCGCATTGCCATTCTGATAATGCAAACCACGCACACTGCCCTTCTCGCGAGTGCAGGAATGGTTGATCTGACGGATATGGAATTCGCTGCCAAACGCACTCAGGCTGCCCTCGCAGAACAGCCGGGCGAAGTGCCCGCGCTGATCTTCGAAGCGCTTGTGCTGGACGCTGAACAACCCGGCGAGCGGCAACGCCTTCAGAGAAAACTCGCTCACAGCGCGCCTCGGTACAGGTTCAGTTGGCCGAGGGTGACGTTGCGCATGTCATCGCCGTTCTGCCACGCCAGGTGCCAGTCGAGGGTCTGCGTCAGGCATTGCTGCAAGGTCCAGCGCGGTTGCCAGCCAAGGACCTGACGCGCGCGGCTGCTGTCCAGGCGCAACAGGCCGGCCTCGTGCAGTTCGCTTTTTTCGATGCGTAAGCCGCGCGCTTGCGGCCAGCGGCTGGCGAGCAATTCGACCACTTCGCCGACGCTGCACATGTCCGTCTCGCCCGGGCCGAAGTTCCACGCCCCGGCGTACTCCGGGCCCTCTTCGTAGAGACCGGCGGCGAGTTGCAGGTAACCGGCCAGCGGCTCCAGCGCGTGCTGCCACGGGCGCACGGCTTGCGGGTAACGCAGGGTCACCGGCTCGTCTGCGGTCCAGGCTTTCAGCACATCGGGGATCAGACGTTCAGGGGCGAAATCGCCGCCGCCCAAGACGTTGCCAGCGCGCGCGGTGGCCAGCGCCAGACCGTGCTCGGCGTACTTGTCGGCCGGGAAGAACGACGCCGCATAAGATTGTGCAAGCAGTTCACAGCAAGCCTTGCTGCTGCTGTAAGGATCGTGGCCACCGAGGGCTTCGTCTTCACGGTACGGCCACAGCCATTCCTTGTTGGCGTAGACCTTGTCGGTGGTGACCAGCACGCAGGCACGCACGCAACCGACCTGACGAATCGCTTCGAGCAGGTTCAGCGTGCCCATGACGTTGCTGGAGTAAGTGCCCAGCGGATCGCGATAGCCTTCGCGCACCAATGGTTGCGCCGCCAGATGCAGAACGATCTCAGGTTCAGTGTCGGCGATGATTTCCAGCAAGGCGCCAAGATCCCGCAGATCACCGCGTTGATCGTTGATGCCTTCGTGCACCCGCGCCAGTTCGAACAGGCTCGGCTCGGTCGACGGATCGAGGGAAAAGCCGCTGACTTGCGCGCCGAGGCTTTGCAGCCACAGGGTCAGCCAACTGCCTTTGAAACCGGTGTGACCGGTAACGAGAACGCGCTTACCGCGCCAGAAATCCGCACTCAAGCCCATTGCTTCCATGGGGCCTCCCCGCTCTGCCACAGCGCTTCGAGATGGTTTTTGTCACGCAGGGTGTCCATCGGATGCCAGAAGCCTTCGTGTTCGAAAGCTTTCAGTTGTTCATCTGCGGCCAAACGCGCCAACGGCTCGGCTTCCCAGGTGGTGGCGTCATCGGCGATGTACGGCAGCACTTTCGGCGAGAGCACGAAAAAGCCTCCGTTGATCCAGCCACCGTCACCGCGAGGTTTTTCGGTGAAGCCCAGCACTTGATCGCCCTGACGCTCAAGCGCGCCATACCGACCCGGTGGCTGCACGGCGGTGACGGTCGCCAGACGGCCGTGGGCTTTGTGGTAATCCACCAGTTGCGCGATGTTGATATCGGAAACGCCGTCGCCGTAGGTGAAGCAGAACGCCTCTTCATCCTTGAGGTAACGGCCGGCACGCAGCAGACGGCCACCGGTCATGGTTTCCTCACCGGTGTCGATAAGGGTGACGCTCCACGGCTCGCTGTAATTCTGATGCACATCCATGCGGTTTTCGCGCATGTTGAAAGTGACGTCGGAGGTGTGCAGGAAGTAGTTGGCGAAGAAATCCTTGATCGCGTAGCCCTTGTAGCCCAGGCAGATCACGAAGTCGTGAATTCCGTGGGCGGAATACTGCTTCATGATGTGCCAGAGAATTGGCTTGCCGCCGATCTCGATCATCGGCTTGGGCTTGAGGTGCGACTCTTCACTGATGCGCGTGCCGAGGCCACCCGCCAAAATTACTGCCTTCATCGTCTCCCCTCTCGCTCGTCACAGGGCTGCGCAAGGCTTTGTTGAGCTGTGCGAGCCTTCTGGCTAAACCTTTTGCCGCTGCGGGCGCTGCTGAGCGCTCGTTTTATGGCGATTTGAGGGGTACTTGCAGGAAACGCGCCAGCTCGGCAAGCCCCGCGTCCGGGGCACAAAGGCCCATGAAAAAAGGGATGAATCCGTCAGCGGAATCATCCCTTTGATCAAGCTACAGCTGTGGTTTGAATGGATCAGCCAAACATGGCGAACGCATCACCACTGGTTGGCAGATCATAGACCTGGCCGTCGGCGGTCTGAATATGCTCGATGGTGTTGAAGCCCGCGTACCAGTCCGCCAGTTTCACGCCGTTGTCCGGCACACCACTGCCGGTGTCATTGGCACTGTGCAGATAGGCGTCGTTACCGATGCGGGTCACGCTCAACTGACCGGTATTGGCAATGGTGTTGAGGATCAGGGTGTCGTCCATGTCCAGCCCTTCATCCTGAATCGTCACCAGCCCGATGGTGTTCACCACGTAGGTGTCATTGCCGTAACCACCATAAGCACTGACGCCGGAGAGTGCCTGGCTGGAGAAATTGATGATCAACTGGTCATCGCCCTGCCCGCCAAAGGCAACCCCGCTTCCCAGCGTGATCGTGTCATTGCCGTCATCGCCACTGGCCCAAGTGAACAGGTCGTTGCTGGCAGCGACGATGACATCATTGCCCGCGCCGCCTGAAAGCGTATCCGACTGCCCTGCAGCATCCTGCCCGGACGCCAGACCGCCGTAGAGGTGGTCATTGCCATCGCCGCCCTGAATCTGGTCGTCGCCCGCACTGCCCTCCAGAATGTTGTCGTCCGAATTGCCTTCAAGGGAGTCATTGAACTGACTGCCGCGCAGGCCTTCGATATCAATGTAAACGTCATAAAGAGCAATGCCGCTCTGCGGGCCCCAGTTGAGGGAGGCGCTCAAACCTTCAGTGCTGTCGCCGTAACTGACGATGTCGATACCGGCTCCACCTTCGAAGCGATCGCCACCCGCACCACCGTACAACACATCATTGCCGGCGCCAGAGACGATGGTGTTGCTCTCGTCATTGCCGTAGCCGGTAAAGTCGGCAGTCCCGGTATACGTCAGGTTTTCAATGAACGGATCAAGGTGCATCGCAGACAGATTGGTGTACAGATGATCGGTTCCGCCTCGAAAATCACCCTCCTCTTCAATAGTCACTCCGGCGCTATTGATGATGTAGATATCGTCCCCGTCACCACCCGCGACAGTCACGCCAGCGACATTGACGGTGTAGTGGTCAGCACCCGATGTACCGATGACTTTTTCCACGTTTCGCAGTGTGTCGCCCTCTGCGTTGACGCCATCACCGCCGATCAGCAGGTTGACGGAATCAAAGGCGGATCGATAATTGACGGTGTCGTAACCAGCGGCACCATCAACGATCATCGAGCCTTGATGACGATAAATCACGTCATCGAAATTCGAACCCTGAATCGCTTCAATGCCAGTGAAAGTGTCGCCATAAGCGATGGTCAGACCGTCGAAGTTGCTGAAGTCCTCGACCCGTACACCCTCAAGGCTATCGCTGTAGCTGACCGTGTCGAAGCCATCGCCACCGACAAAGTGATCGGCGCCCGCGCCGCCCCACAACCAGTCATTACCGGCGCCGCCAATGATTTCGTTGTCACTGGCATTGCCGTAACCGCTGAAATCGCCGGTACCGGTGAACGTCAGCTTCTCGATAAACGGGTCCATCTTGATGGTATTGAGGCTGGTGCGCAGCTCATCGTAGCCAAGATGATCCTCCTCGGTGATCGTCACGCCCTCGCCGTCGACAATGTAAACATCATCACCGACGCTGCCCTCCAGCGTCACACCCGCCACCGAACTGGTGAACGTATCGTTGTGAAAGCTACCGAATACTTTCTCCACTCCAATCAGGGTATCGCTCTTGCCATCGGGGCCGGTGACCGTAGCCACACCGCCGCCAAACTCGACATTGATCCCCGAGGACATTGCGTAGTAGCTCGCCGCGTCAAAACCTTCACCGCCATCCAGTACGTCTGATCCCGCGCTGCCCAGCAGTAAATCATCCGACTCCAGTCCATAGAGTTGGTCATTATCGTCGGTGCCCAACAGGACATCCGCTTCACTCGTTCCATTTAAGACAGCCATTTGCGTCTTCCTTGTGTTGTTGTTGAAACCGGATCTTCCATGGTTGCGATGCAAACCGAGGCAGCACGGCCGCCCCGTCCATACACCCGCAGGCAAACAAACGAATAACGGGGTATCGACTGAAGAAATCCAAAGCTTGAGGCTGGCGGGAGAAATCTCTGCTGATCGATGTAAGTACGTATTTCAAGGTACAAAAAAAGGCGACCCAAAAAGGTCGCCTTTTTTGATACGTCGCAAGCCGATCAGTCGGCCAGCCAGCCGTATTCCCAGTAGCGCAGGTTATCGCCGCGCAGCACGTAATCGCGCAGCACCACCTCCCGCAAATCATCCCCCATGCGATAGCTGGCATCCGGGTCAGACAGGTGCATGCGAATTGCCTGCAACCATTCATCCGTGGTGTTGGTCTTGACGCGAGTGCACGGCAGGTAGCCGCGATACGCTTCGGTGTCGGTACAAACCACCGGATAACCACAAGCACCGTACTCAAGCAGGCGCAGGTTGCTCTTGCAGTCGTTGAATATGTGGAACTCAAGCGGTGCCAGCGCCAGGTCAAGGTTGAGGCTTGCCAGTTTCGCCGGATACACGTCGAGCGGGATCACCCCATGGAACTCGTGCATGTATGGCCGCAGATCATCCGGGCACATGCCAAAAAATACCCAGTCGACCTCATTGGCCAGTTCGCGGACGACATCCGCGATTACCGCCAGGTCACCGTGATGACTGGTGCCTCCACCCCAGCCAACTCGCGGCTTTTTCGAGGTACGACGCTGACTGCGCAAGTTGCTCCACAAATCTTTGGCCAACATGTTCGGCACGACACGAATGTCGTGATGCATGTCCGACAGGACGTTGGCCAGCGGCTGAGTGGATACGACCACGCGATCACACAGCCCGATTGCGCGACGCACCATGCGCTCCATGTCCTGCTTGCTCGGCATGTTGCGGATGTGCGCATTGCGATGCGGGACGTCGATGACATAGTCATCGAGTTCGTAGATCCGCCGCGCACTGAAGTATTTTTTCAGCGGTGGAATTTCATCGATGGCGAGTTCCGAATAACGGCCTTGCAGAACAATCACATCGGGGGACTGGCGCTCGATATCAATGATCGATGGCAAACCGTAGCAAATGCGCCCTTCAATTCTGTTTGCCGCCTCCAACTCGATCATCGGCTGGCTCATGCGGTAATGACCAATGGCCGATGCATTGATTGGCACGACCAGTACATTGGGCAGCCGCGCCTTGGAAAATGGACTCCAACCGGTACGCAGACCCGGCTCAATACTGAAGCAGGTTGCACCAACACCCTGTAATGCCAGGTTGACGTTATAGGCTGGATCACGCGCTATAAGTGGCAGCCAGCGCTGGTAAAACGTGTCCAGCTCCTCGACGTGCACTTGCTCTTCTTCCTGCGTCGCCGCCGAGCCAGGCCGCGCCCCTACTGCAAGCGTGGCATAGGGATTCCATACCACCAAATAACCTTCCTGGCCGACTCGCAGACATAGATCCGCGATATTGAGCGATTGTTTCAGGTGCTGCTCGTCGAGTTTCCCGACAGCCTCGAAGACCGTCTTGCGGACCATCAGGCAGTCACCGCCCACTGCGCTCAGATCATGTACCGCCTGCAGGCGGAACATGTAGCCGTCAGACTGCATCGGCTGACCATAAAATGGCAGTCCCACCGGCCCTTGCAACCCAAGAATCAGACCGGCGTGCAGCACACATCCATCCGGGTTGAACAACCTCGCACCCACCACTCCGACCTCAGGGCGCTGCGCATGATTGAGCAGTTCGTCCAGCCAGTCCGCCCGGGTGATCACCGCAAAAGTATTAAGCATCACCACATATTCGCCGCGTGCGTGGCCTACCGCAAAATTGTACAAGGCCGCCGCATTACCCTTTTGCGGGAAGCTCAAAACGCGAATCCGGTCGCCGCCCAACTGCGCCATGCCATCCAGCCATGCCAACGCTTCAGCGCTTTCACTGCCATTGTCGACCAACACCAATTCATATTCGGTGTAAGCCGTCTTCTCCAACAGGGTTTCGACACAGCGCTGCAAGGCGGCGGTCTGATCCCGGGCAGTAACAATGACCGAGACCAGCGGCCGCCGGGCATGATGATAGTCGACACGATTGAGCAGCTCAGTGCTACCGCGACGAATCTCGTGGGCAACGCCCAGACGCTGCAAATGCGCTTCGAGCACGCGTGGGTTTTGCTCCACCACGCCGGGTTCGGCCAGCCACGCGGACAGATCGAATTTCGATTCCAGCAACACTTCGGCGATATGACCGATGACCTGTATGCCCTCGCTCTCGACCATGCGCAACAACACATCATGGGGGGCCAGTTCGGCGAACGCAGGATCAAACCCGCCGAGCGCCAGAAACTGCTCGCGCTTGAACGCCAAGGCACGTCCGACATAAGGATAACTGCGCATCAGATCCAGATTGAAATCCGGCTTGAATGCAGGCTCTACCGATTCGCCGCCACGCAGGCTGCCTTCATCGCTGTACAGACACGTCAGCGATGAGAAACGGGCAATTCGCTCGGCCATGACCAACAATGACGGCACTACCGGGCGATCGCCGGCCTGCAACAAGTAGAACCAGTCCGCGCCCTCCAACTGCGGCAACAGTGCGTTGATCTGCTCCAGACCGTCATCCTGCAACGGCATGCGGAACACTCGTCCATCCAGTTGCGCCTCAGTACAGGAAGCGGACAACACCAGAATCAGCTCAGGCAAATAATCCTGGGCAGCCAGCGCTTCCAGCGTGCGTTCGAGACCATCCTGTCTGCCCAACCCATCAATGATGATCGGTACGATTCGGGGTTGGTGCGACCAACCGGCAAGGGTTTCCGGCAGCAACTTGCGCTGCCCTTCAGTGAGCACCCGACACTCCAGCCATTGCGCATAAAGTTCAGCAAAACTGAAGCTGTCGACACCGACCGCCCATTCCTGACGGCTTTGCTTGGAACCCAGAGTTCGGCTCAGGGGAAGCTCTTCCCAAACCCTCGGCGATTCATCAGCCTTGGTCAAGGGAATGTAGCGAACCCATCCCTGTGCAGGCGCGGACTCACCGCTTCGAACCTTGAGCATTTGCGAGATCCACTCTCGCTCGACCTCAACCGCATCCTTCATGCGCTGTTGCGCGCTCAGTCGCTCTGGATAGAGTCGCTCGGCGCTCAGCACATTGTTGGACACCGCCAGATTGCCGCGCCGTAACAGACAGACATACAGGGCAAAATCCAGGGTCGCCACGAAGCAGCAACCCTCTTCAGTCAATGCCGGCAGCAACTCGACGATATCGGCACGCCGGAACAAGGCGTTGCTGAATCCGCCGAGAACGTTGACCGGGAATTTTTCAAATATACCCAGCAGATCGTCACCCTTGAGCAAGCCGCTGTAAGGTGACAAAGAGGTGTTTTCCAGACGCCCGGGCAAGATGATGTCGTTGGCATCCCAGAGCAGTCGCTGGGCCGTCACCAGACTGACCTCCTCGCGCAACATTTCATGGGCCTGCTGCTCGATGCAATTTGAATAGAGCAGGTCATCGTCACACAGAAACTTGATGAATTCGCCCTGCGCCTGACTCAGGCAGACCTTCAAATTGCCGACCATTCCCAGCGTCTGCGGGTTGCGCACATAGCGCACAACCACACCGGTCTGATCGACTACCGCGGCAACGATTTCCTCGATTGCGCTGCCGCGACTGTCATCGCACACAATGATTTCAAGATTGCCATAGCCTTGCCCGACGGCACTGCGCAGGGCCTTCTCGAAATATCGTGGATTGAAGGCAGGAATGACCAGACTGACAAGGGGAAGTGAATTCACGGCAGACTCGCAAGCGGCGGGAGCCCGCCCGGAACAGCGAGCCCTCTGGATACCGCAAAAAAAGACATTAGATACTCAAGAGCCAAAACAAACGGGCGCTTGCGCGCCCGGTTACCGTCAGATCTTGTTGAACAGGCCCAGCTGGCTGATCTTGCTGAATGCCAGTTGCGCCGCTTGCAGCATGGTTTGTTGCAGAGTCAGACGCGTCATGACTTCTGCCGGGTCCGAATCACGGATCGAGCCTTGAGTCGTGGTATTGGCGGTGCTCAGGCTCTGATTGGTGACGGTTTGCATATCCAGCGATTGACCGCGAGCACCGATTGAAGTGACAGCGGCGCCGACCTGATTGGAAGCGCTATCGATGTTACCTAGCCCCGCTTCCATGATGCCCTGGAATTTTTGCTTGGCGACGTCATTGCCATCGATCGGCGCATTCAACGCGGTCACCATCTGACCCAGCGTATCGAGGATATTCTGCGTCTGATGGTTGTTCGACTGGATCGAAAACTGATCACCGGCTGCAGGAGTGTTGCCCAATGCAAAGGTCACGCCCGCAGCGGTTGCGTTACCGCCAGCGACAGTGCCCGAGGACACTGGCTTGCTGTCAGCAGTGACAGGCGCCGCATACAAATCAAAAGCAGTGGCACTGGTGAACTTGAGGACTGCACCGCCCTGCGGGAAGGCGTTGCTGTAAGCCACAGGATCAGTGATGTTCGAACCGGTGATAACGGCGGTCGACGGGTTGCCCGGGCTACGTGCGGTAGTGAACGAGTCAGGCGTGGCCGACAATTGGAAGCTGTGCCCGGCGATCACGGCGTCGGGGTTGGTGTCACCCGCCTTGAGGTTGATGTTCAACTTCATGTCGACACCACGGAAGCTGACCGTCTGGTTGGCACCGCTGCTGTTGCTGATCAAACCATTCTGGGTTGCTTCAGCCGTAACATCATTACCCAGCGCATCGGTGATTTTCAGCTGCGTACTGCTGAGGAAGCTGACGGTGTAAGGCTCGCCGCCGGCAAATTTGGCGTTGTAGGTGGCAGCCGTTCCGACCGTACCGTTGGACAGCACGACACGACCGTCGTCAACCGGTGGAGAGGTCATGGTGGTGTTGGTGCGAGCGGTGTTGATGGTCTGCTGGAACGCGTCCCAGCCGGTAGTGTTGGTACCGACCGACATACCGTCGCCAATGCCCAGATTGATGGTGGTCTGGTCACCGTTGTAACTGTAAGTGCCGTCGTTGTTTTGCGAGTACGGCGCGGTATCGGTTTTCGAACCGGAAAACAGGTAGTTGCCGTCGGCATCCTTGGAGTTCATCAGGCCCAGGACTTGTTGCTGGATCTGCGACAGTTGCGCAGCGTAAGCCTGGCGGTCCTTGTCGGTAAGGTTGCCGTTGTTGGCGGCCAGGGAGATTTCCTTGGCACTCTGCAACGCCGTGGTGATGGAGTCCAGCGTGGTTTCCTGCACCGTCAGCGCACTCTTGGTGCTGCTGATGTTGGTGCTGTACTGATCCAGCATCGCGGCCTGCTGACCCAGTTGCAGCAAACGGCCGGCGCCGACCGGATCGTCGGAAGCGGTGTTGATGCGCGTCAGGCTGCTCGCCTCACTGGCGGTGGCAACGGCCTTGTTGAAGTTACGCTGATAGTCCGAAGCTTGCGTTCCGTAATACTGGGCGGTGGAAATGCGCATGAATTACGACTCCTTAAAGGCTGTTGATCAGCGTGGCGAAAGTTTCCTGCGCAGCTTTGATGATCTGCGAAGACGCTGTGTAGTACTGCTGGTATTTGACCAGGTTGCCGGTCTCTTCATCCAGGTTGACCCCGGACAACGAATCGCGGGCACCTTTGGCGTTATCGAGAATCGCCGAGGTCGCAGCGCTGTCGGACTTGCCTTGGGCGGTCTTGGTGCC
This sequence comes from Pseudomonas sp. NPDC089741, assembly GCF_044748825.1. NCBI lineage: Bacteria > Pseudomonadati > Pseudomonadota > Gammaproteobacteria > Pseudomonadales > Pseudomonadaceae > Pseudomonas > Pseudomonas sp. NPDC089741. The sequence goes on from NZ_JBIVGT010000004.1 coordinate 45,505, forward strand.
GACGTTGGTGACCAGCTTGTTGTAGGCGTCAGTCAGGCTGATGCCCTTGCTCGCCGAACCGGTGTCGACGGTCTGCTTGGTTTGCAGGCCGACCAGCGCCTGCGCGTTGCGGTTGTCCGAAGACGCCGCACCGGTGAGGTTCATGGTGAAGGTTTCGCCGGACTTCGGCGTGCCGCCGACCGTGGTCTGCACGGTGAAGGTCTTCTGCACGTTCGGCGTGACGGTCGTGTCCATCACCGGGTTGCCGCTGGCATCGACGATGCCGACTTTGAGGTTCAGCGTGTTCGCCTGACCGGGAACGATGGTGCCGCTGCCGATGGTCGCGCCCTTGGCATCCACCAGGTTGTAAGACTGGCTACCGCCACTGGCCGCACCGAACACCAGTTTGACTGGCGTCGAATTCTTCAGCGCCGCCTGCATGTCTGCCTGGGCGGTCGGGTTGTAGATATTGATGCTGTCGCTGAGTGTCGGCTGAGTGTAAGTCCCCAGGCCGGCAGCGCTGGCCACACCGGTCAAGGGACCGGCCGCAGCGATTTTCTTCGGGTCGCTGAGAACGGTCTGGATGCTCGCCGCCGCGTTGCGGGTCGGCGTCACCTTGAAGCTGTCACCGGCGCTCAACGCACCGCCATTGAGCGACAGAGTGAAGCCGTCGATCACCGGTGGCGGGTTGGTGGTGGTGCTGAACGCGCCCAGGTCGGTGCCGTCGGACCGCTTGACGGTGTAGTCGGTGGCGCTGGTGAACGTGACTTGATAATCACTGGTGGTCAGCTTGCCGGTGTCCTTGATGGTGACATCAAGGTTGCCCGAACCGGTGCTGTTGCCCGACGCCGCGATGCTGCGCTGGCTGACCAGTGCAGCACTGTTGATGTTGTTGAACAGCGCCGCGCCGAAGTCACCGTTCTTGTCGATGCCTTGCGCTTGCTGGCTGTTGATCTGATCAGCCACCACCAGTGCAACACGACCCAGCTCATTGAGCGAAGGGTCGAGGACTTCTTTGCGATACGTCAGCAGACCGCCCATTTCGCCACCGCTCATCACCGAAGTGATGTCGAGGGTGCTCGAACCGCGGTCCATCTGAATGCCCACGCGCGACGGATCGTCTTTGAGCGGCACGGTGCTCAGGGTGTTGGTGGTGTTGCCGATCACCAGCGGCTGACCGCTGCCGACGTAGATGTCGAAGCTGGTACCGCGCTCGACGACCTGCGCACCGGTCAGCTCGGACAGTTGGCGCACGGCTTCGTTACGGCTGTCGAGCAGATCGTTCGGCGCACCGCCACTGGTGGAAATCTCGCCGATCTTCTGGTTCAGCGTGGCAATCGAACTGGCCAGCTTGTTGACCTGGGCGGCCATGTCACCAAGACTGCCGTTGATGCTGGTGTTCTGGTCGTTGAGCTGCTTGGCGAGGGTGTTGAAGCGGTTGGTCAAAGCCTGCGCGCCGGTCAGCACCGATTGACGGGAAGTGTCATCGGTGGCCGAGGTCGAAACGCCCTGCATCGAGGTGAAGAATTTTTGCAGCACACCGGTCAGGCCGGTATTGGTATCGGACAGCATCGAGTCCAGCGGCGTGGCCTGTGCCAGATAGGCCGCCGACTCGCTGTCGAGCGAGGTCGCGGTGTGCAACTGGCTTTCCAAGTACGAGTTGTAGACCCGGCGCACGTCGGCCAGGGTCGTGCCCGTGCCGATGAAGACGTTACCGAACTGCTGCGAGGATTTGGTCCCCTGCACGGTTTGCTGACGCGAATAACCGGCGGTGTCGACGTTGGCAATGTTGTTGCCTGTCGTAGCCAAAGAGGACTGGCTGGCCGACAGTCCCGACATCCCGATATTGAGCAAACTCATGGTTCAGACCTTATACCTTGTGCCTTATAAAGGCGTGGTGGATACACCCGCCGCAGCGTAGTTTTGGAAACTGTTCATCTGCTTGGCTATCTGCGAAATCTTTGTCGCGTAGTTCGGGTCGGTGGCGTAACCGGCCTTCTGCAACTCGCGTACAAACTGTTCTGGGTTATCGGCAGACTTCACGACATCTTGATAGCGATTATTGGTCTGCAGCAAAGTCACCAGATCGTGGAAGCTGTCCTTGTAGGAAGCATAGGAACGGAACTCCGCCGTCTCCTTGACCATCTGCCCGTCGCGGAATTCGCTGGTGATCGCCCGGGCCGAATCGCCCTTCCAGTTGCTGCTCGCCTTGATGCCAAACAGGTTGTGGCTGCTGCTGCCATCCTGGGCGCGCATGACCGATTTGCCCCAACCGGTTTCCAGTGCCGCCTGTGCGACCAGATAACGCGGATCGACGCCGATACGGTCGGCGGCTTCCTTGGCCATCGGCAACATGGTGTTGACGAACTCGTCGGCGGAACTGAAGGCTTTCTTCGCCGGCGCCAACGGGATCTGCGCCATCGCACGGCCGTAAATCTGCATCTGCCCGCCGGTGGCTTTATCGCTTTCGGCACGGGCCAGCCAGTCGCCGTTGTACAACGGGCCTGCGCCAGTAGCGACGGCGGTGGTGGCGCGTGGCAGCACGGTATTCGATGCCGGCGTGGCATTCGTCGTGGCCGACGGCACCAGACCTGCGAGCAGACGATCAGCCAGTTTCGGCGGCAAGGCCAGACGACGCTTGTTGATCATCGCCATGTCATTGCTGTGCGAAATGCCTGCGGTGTTCGACACACGCCCGGAACGCGAAGCCCACAACGGACGCTCGCCATTGACCCGCGACAACGGACCGTTGGTGGCGGTGGTGCCAGCAGCAACCGGCGTGGCCACCGCAGCGACTTTGGCCCGGGCTTCTTCCTGCTTGGCGGCGGACGCGGCGGCAGCCTCACCCGGCGCCATCGGTTTGTTCTTCTGCATCTGGCGCAACAGCACGTCAGCCAGGCCGATACCACCGCCCTCGCGGGACATGGAAACGGCCAGTTGCTGATCGGACATTTCCTGATATTGCTTGGCCGCCGGGGTGTTGAGCGGATTGTCCTGACCCAGCGTTTCGGTGGCCGAACGCATCGATTTGAGCATTTCACCAATGAACAGCGACTCGAATTCCTGCGCCACCTTGCGCATGTTGCCGTCGCTGTTCTTGTCGCCGACTTTCAGCTGATTCAGGCGATTGAGGTCGGAGTACGAACCCGAATCGGCGTTGCTGACCAGACTGCCTTTGCGCATATCCATGATGGCCGTCCTCAGATCACGATCAGGTCGGCTTGCAACGCGCCGGCCTGTTTCAGTGCTTCGAGGATCGCCATCAAGTCACCCGGCGCCGCGCCGACCTGGTTCACCGCACGGACGATCTCGTCGAGGGTGGTGCCCGGGCCGAACTTGAACATCGGTTTGGCTTCTTGCTCGGCGTTGACGCGCGAACGCGGCACCACCGCAGTCTGGCCGTTGGACAACGGGCCAGGCTGGCTGACAATCGGGTCTTCGGTGATGGTCACGGTCAGGCTGCCGTGGGTCACGGCGGCCGGCGAAACCTTGACGTTCTGGCCGATGACGATGGTCCCGGTACGCGAGTTGATGATGACTTTCGCCACCGCCTGACCCGGGTCAACTTCGAGATTTTCGAGGATCGACAAGTAGTCGACGCGCTGGCTCGGATCGAGCGGCGCAGTCACTCGGATCGAGCCGCCGTCGATGGCTTGTGCAACACCAGGGCCGAGCATGTCGTTGATCTTGTCGACGATGCGCTTGGCGGTGGTGAAGTCGGAGCGGTTGAGGTTCAGCGTCAGGCTGTTGCCCTGGTTGAAACCACTCGGCACCGAACGCTCCACCGACGCACCACCCGGGATGCGACCGGCCGACGGAACGTTGACGGTGATCTTCGAACCGTCGCGACCTTCGGCATCAAAACCACCGACCACCAGGTTGCCCTGAGCGATGGCGTAGACGTTGCCGTCGATACCTTTGAGCGGGGTCAGCAACAAGGTGCCGCCGCGCAGGCTCTTGGAGTTACCGATCGAAGACACCGTAATGTCGACCTGCTGACCCGGCTTGGCGAACGCTGGCAGATCGGCACTCACCGACACCGCCGCGACGTTCTTCAACTGCACGTTGCCCGAACCCGGCGGCACTTTGATGCCGAACTGCGAGAGCATGTTGTTGAAGGTCTGCAGGGTGAACGGGGTCTGCGTGGTCTGGTCACCGGTGCCGTTAAGCCCGACGACCAGGCCGTAACCGATCAACTGGTTGGAACGCACGCCGGAAATGCTGGCGATATCTTTCAGCCGCTCGGCGTGGGCACCAAAGGCTGCGGACATCACGGCCGCCGCCAGCATGAAGCTTTTCAGATTCAACGTAGCCACCTAGAAAGGGAACAGCGGGCTGAGGAAGAAACGGTCGAACCAGCCTGGCTGACTCGCATCGGCGAACGAGCCGGTGCCCGAGTAGGTGATGCGTGCATCGGCGACGCGGGTCGACGACACGGTGTTGTCGGTGGCGATGTCATCGGCACGCACCAGACCGGCAATGCGCACCAGTTCATCACCGGTGTTGAGGGTCATCCACTTCTCGCCGCGCACGGCGATGATGCCGTTGGGCAGCACATCGGCAACGGTCACTGTGACCGAACCGGTCAGGGTGTTGCCCTGCGCAGCCTTGCTGTCGCCTTTGGTCGCGCGGTCGCCGCTGTAACCGACGTCCAGGCTCAGATCGTTGCCACCCAACGGATTGTTGGTGACGCCGCTACCGCCGAACAGCGAGGTCAGACCGATGCCGGTCTTGCTGTTCTTGGCCACTTGCGAGTTGGCGTTCTTGCTCGCCTGAGTCTTCTCGTTCAGGGTGATGGTGATGATGTCACCGACCCGGAATGCCTTGCGGTCGCTGTACAGGTTCTGCTCGAACCCGGCCTGATAGATCGAGCCGTTGTTGGCCGCCGCCGGCAACGGCGTGCGCGGCAACACCGGAGCGTAGTAAGGGTCATTGGGCTTGGGCGTCGGTGCGACGCAGCCCGCGAGCGAGACGACCCCACCCAATGCCAGAACAGATACGAAGCGTTTCATGACCCTTACCTCACGGTGTTGCAGGCGACCTCATGGTCGCCTCATAGACTTGATTACAGATTCTGCGTTACGAACGAGAGCATCTGGTCGGCGGTGGAGATCACCTTGGAGTTCATTTCGTAAGCGCGCTGAGTGGTGATCATGTTGACCATCTCTTCAACGGTGCTGACGTTGGAACCTTCCAGGGTGTTCTGCAGCGTGGTGCCGAAACCGTTCAGGCCCGGAGTACCGATTTGCGGTGCGCCGGAAGCAGCGGTTTCCAGGAACAGGTTGTTGCCTACCGCTTGCAGACCGGCCGGGTTGATGAAGTCGGCGGTTTGCAGGTTGCCGATCACTTGCGCAGCCGGGTTGCCCGGAACCGTGATCGACACGGTGCCGTCGGTACCGACGGTGAAGCTCTGCGCGTTGTTCGGAATGACGATCGCAGGCTCCAGGGCGAAACCGCTGGCGTTGACGATCTGGCCATTGGAGTCGAGGTGGAAAGTACCGTCACGGGTGTAGGACGTGGTGCCGTCCGGCTGCAGGATCTGGAAGAAACCGCGACCGTCGACCGCCAGGTCCAGCGGCTGCTCGGTGGTTTGCAGGCTGCCAGCGGTGAAGTTTTTCTGCGTGCCGACAATGCGCACACCGGTACCCAGTTGCAGACCCGACGGCAATTCGCTGTCCTGGGTCGACTGAGCACCTGGCTGACGCTTGATCTGATACAGCAGGTCCTGGAACTCGGCGCGGTCACGTTTGAAACCCGTGGTCGAGACGTTTGCCAGGTTGTTGGAAATGGTGGTCAGGTTGGTGTCCTGGGCGGACAGACCGGTTTTGGCAACCCATAGAGCCGGAAGCATTCAATTCTCCTCGTGCGCCTGTTTTACGGCGCGACGTTCTGATAATTAGCTGATCTGCAAGACCCGAGCCATGGCCTGGTCGTCGTCTTTGGCGGTGTTCATCATTTTGATGTGCAACTCGAACTGCTTGGCCAGAGCCAGTACCGAGGTCATCTCTTCGACGGCGTTGACGTTGCTCGACTCAAGGAAGCCCGACACCAGTTTGACGTTGGCATCGGCCGGCGCAGGCTGGCCATCCTTGGTGTAGATCGAGCCGTCGAGGCCCTTGTTCATGTTCTTGATGTCCGGATTGACCAGTTTGATCCGGTCGACTTCCGCCATGACGCGCGGGCCTTCGCCCATCGCCCGAATACTGATGGTGCCGTCTTCACCGACTTCGACTTGCTGCTCTGGCGGCACGGCAATCGGCCCGCCATTGCCCATCACGGCCATGCCGTTGCCGGCGCGCAATACGCCGAGGGCATCGATATTCAGGCTGCCGGTGCGCACGTAGCTTTCGCCACCGTTCGGGTTCTGCACGGCAATGAAACCGTTGCCGGTCACGGCGACGTCGAGGTCACGCCCGGTCTCGACCAGGGAGCCCGGCGAGAAATCAGTGGCAGGCCGTTCGCTCATGGCAAACGCACGCGCCGGAAAGCTGTCACCAAACACCGGCATCGAACGGGCCTGTTCCAGGTCCTTCTGAAAACCGTTGGTGGAGATGTTCGCCAGGTTGTTGGCATGCGCCTTTTGCGCCAGCGCATTCTGGCTGGCACCGGTCATTGCCACATAAAGGTACTTGTCCACACTCTTTCCTCTGCATGCCGGACGTTTGCCGCCCACCGCTGTACTGCTGAGCCATAAGCAATTTGCAGACCAACTTTTTTCTGGCGGCGCGAAGCCCGGTAAACAAAGGACTTGAGGGAGATTGCGAGGATTGGCGAAATGTATCGAAGTCGAAAAACCGGCGGTGTTATGCCGGTAAGTGGCAAGTGCCGGCCATCACGACCAACAATGATCTGTGGCGAGGGGATTTATCCCCGTTGGGTGGCGAAGCCGCCCCAAATCCATTCAATGTGGTGTATCAGCTTGACCGCATTCAAAGGCTTGGCGACTGCTGCGCAGCCGAACGGGGATAAATCCCCTCGCCACAACAGCCCGCTCACAACAAAAGCTCTACTTAGCTTTCGGGGTCTTTGCCCACTTCATATTCACGCAGCTTGTTGGCAATCGTCGTGTGCGAAACCCCCAGTCGCTTACCCAGTTGTCGGCTGCTCGGGTGTTCGGAATACAACCGCTCCAGCACGGCTTTCTCGAAGCGTCCGACGATCTCGTCCAGCCCGCCTTCCAGCGAGAAATCGCCAAGCGGCTGACGCACGCCGTAATCCGGCAGCCGAATGTGCTCGGCCTTGACCGTTCCGCCATCGCACAGCGAAACTGCTTGGAATAGCACGTTCTCCAACTGCCGCACATTTCCCGGCCAGTGGTAATGACTGAGCCGGTCCATCGCTGCCGGTGCCAGTTTTGGCAATGCGCAACCGATCTGCCGACTGGCCTGATCAAGAAAGTGCTCAACCAGTGGCGTCAAACCGTCGAGGCATTCGCGCAGGGGCGGAATGTGCAGCGAAAGCACGTTCAAGCGGTGATACAAATCCTGGCGAAACTCGCCACGTGCGCACAGCTCGGACAAGTCGACCTGGGTGGCACAGATCACCCGCACGTCGAGGTAAACCTCTTCATCGCTGCCAACGCGACGGAAGCAGCCGTCCTGGAGAAAGCGCAGCAGTTTCACTTGCAAGCGCGGGCTCATTTCACCGACGCCATCGAGGAACAGCGTGCCGCCGGCGGTCAATTCGAGCAGCCCGAGCTTGCCTTCCGCACGCGCGCCTTCAAAGGCGCCCGGGCCGTAGCCGAACAGCTCGGTTTCGGCCATCGATTCCGGCAGACCGGCGCAGTTCAGTGCCATCAACGGCGACTGCCCACGCGGGCTGGCGAGGTGGCAGGCGCGCGCGAGCAATTCCTTGCCGGTGCCGGTTTCGCCTTCTATCAATAACGGCGCATCGAGCGGTGCCATGCGCCTTGCTTCGCGCACGACAGCGGCCATGACTTTCGAACTCTGGAAGATGCTGTCGAAGCCACGCAACTCTTGCTTGCGCACGTTGTAGATACGTTCGCCGACGCGATCTGCACGGTGCAAGGTCAACACCGCACCGGCCATGGCCTCGCTGTCATCGTGTTCGGATTGCAGCGGCGCGATGTCGGCGAGAAACACGTCGCCCTTGACCTTCACGCGCATGCCGTTGATGCGCGATTTATTGGCGCGCACCAGCTCCGGCAAATCAAAATCTTCGGCGTAGCGCGACAGCGGAATCCCCGGCACCTCATCCACGCGCACGCCGAGCAACTGCGCCGCCGCGCGATTGGCCGCGACGATCGAACCGCCCATGTCGATCGACAGCACTGGAAACTCCAGTGCACCGAGCAAGGCGTTCAACTCCATGTGCCGGCGCTCGCTGGGCATCAGCCCTACCCGCTTGACGCCGAACACCCCGGCAATCGCCTCGAACTTCGGCCGCAACGCCTGGAACTGGATGTTGATCAGGTTCGGACAGTGCAGATAGATCGCATTGCCGTGCTCACCACCGACCTCGCCACGGGCGACGTTGATCCCGTATTCGACTAGCAGGTTGAGGATGTCGCGCAGGATGCCGATGCGGTTCTGGCAGTGGACTTTGATGCGCATATAAATCGCCCGAATAAACGCTGAGAAACCTGTAGGAGTGAGCCTGCTCGCGATGGCTGTCGGCCAGTTGATATTGATGGCGACTGATACACCGCTATCGCGAGCAGGCTCACTCCTACAAGGGAACGGCGCCAGACTTTTCTGTCGAGGCGCGCAGATAGTTGTCAAGATTATGTGACAGTCGCAGCGCTTTTCAAACCTGCCAGTCACCGTAAATGCGAGATACCGGTCGAAGCGTAACGAATAGTTTACGAAATCCACCGATTTTTCCTACGCGAGCGCGTCGCCAGCTACTGCACACCACCCCACTCTCAGGTAATTCTGACCCCATCGCTGGACATAACAAGAACGAATTCCCCTAGCAGGAGAGCAGTATGAAGCAGACGCAATACGTGGCCCGCGAGCCCGATGCGCAAGGTTTTATCGACTACCCCGCCGAAGAACACGCGGTATGGAACACGCTGATCACTCGCCAGTTGAAAGTGATCGAAGGGCGTGCCTGCCAGGAGTACCTGGACGGTATCGAAAAACTCGGTCTGCCCCACGACCGCATTCCGCAACTCGGCGAGATCAACAAGGTGCTAGGCGAGACCACCGGTTGGCAGGTCGCCCGTGTGCCGGCGCTGATTCCCTTCCAGACTTTTTTCGAACTGCTCGCCAGCAAGCAATTCCCGGTGGCGACGTTCATACGTACCCGCGAAGAGCTCGACTATCTGCAAGAGCCGGACATTTTCCACGAGATCTTTGGCCACTGTCCGCTGCTGACCAATCCGTGGTTCGCCGAATTCACCCACACCTACGGCAAGCTCGGCCTGCAGGCGACCAAGGAAGAACGCGTGTACCTGGCGCGGCTGTACTGGATGACCATCGAGTTCGGCCTGGTCGATACCCCGCAAGGCAAACGCATCTACGGCGGCGGCATTCTGTCTTCGCCAAAAGAAACCGTTTATTCGCTGTCGGACGAGCCTGAGCATCAAGCTTTCGACCCGCTCGAAGCGATGCGCACGCCGTACCGCATCGACATCCTGCAACCGCTGTACTTTGTCCTGCCGAACCTCAAGCGCCTGTTCGACGTCGCTCATGAAGACATCATGGCCATGGTCAAACAAGGCATGCAGCTGGGTCTGCACGCACCGAAATTTCCGCCCAAGCCGAAAGCGGCCTGAGCAGAACCCGCTCGCGACTTGCGTGCAAAGATAGTAATTTCCAACAAGAATCGAATTCAGGAACAGACCATGTCGACATTGAACCAAGCCCACTGCGAAGCCTGCCGCGCCGATGCGCCACAAGTCAGCGACGAAGAACTGCCGATCCTGATCAAGCAGATCCCTGACTGGAACATCGAAGTTCGCGACAGCATCATGCAGCTGGAGAAAGTTTTCCTGTTCAAGAACTTCAAGCACGCGCTGGCTTTCACCAACGCTGTCGGCGAAATCTCCGAGGCCGAAGGTCATCACCCGGGCCTGCTGACCGAGTGGGGCAAAGTCACCGTGACCTGGTGGAGCCACTCGATCAAAGGCCTGCACCGCAACGACTTCATCATGGCCGCGCGCACTGACGAAGTGGCCAAGACCGCAGAAGGACGCAAGTAATGCACTTCGACGCCATCGGCCGGGTCCCCGGCGACCCGATCCTCGGTTTGATGGAGGCGTATGCGCAGGACAGCAATCCGCGCAAATTTGACCTCGGCGTTGGCGTCTACAAAGATGCCCAGGGCCTGACGCCAATCCCGGAGGCGGTGAAAATCGCCGAGGCGCGACTGGTCGAAAGCCAGGACACCAAGACCTACATCGGTGGCCACGGTAATCCGCTGTTCGGCAAAGTCATCAACGAGCTGGTGCTTGGCGCCGACTCGAAACTGATCGCCGAACAACGTGCCGGCGCCACCCAGACCCCGGGTGGAACCGGTGCGTTGCGTCTGGCGGCCGACTTCATCGCCCAGTGCCTGCCAGGCAAAGGCGTATGGTTGAGCAACCCGACCTGGCCAATTCACGAAACCATTTTCGCCGCAGCCGGCGTCAAGGTCAGTCACTACCCTTACGTGGGCAGTGACAACCGCCTCGACGTCGAAGCCATGCTCGCCGTACTCAACGACGTGCCGAAAGGCGATGTGGTGCTGCTGCATGCGTGCTGCCACAACCCGACCGGTTTCGACCTGAACCACGACGACTGGCAGCGCGTGCTCGACGTGGTGCGCAGCCGCAACCTGCTGCCGCTGATCGACTTTGCCTACCAGGGTTTTGGTGATGGTCTGGAACAGGATGCATGGTCGACCCGCTTGTTCGCGGCCGAGGTGCCTGAGCTGCTGATCACCAGTTCCTGCTCGAAGAACTTCGGCCTGTATCGCGACCGCACCGGTGCGCTGATCGTCTGCGCAAAAAGCGCCGAGAAGCTCATCGACATCCGCAGCCAACTGGCCAATATCGCCCGCAACCTGTGGTCGACGCCGCCGGATCACGGCGCTGCGGTGGTCGCGACCATTCTCGCTGATCCAGAGCTGAAAGCCCGTTGGGCCGATGAAGTGGAAGCCATGCGCCTGCGCATTGCGCAATTGCGCAGCGGCCTGGTCGAAGCGCTGGAACCGCATGGCCTGCGTGAGCGTTTTGCGCACATCGGCGTGCAACGCGGGATGTTCTCCTACACCGGGCTGTCGCCGGAGCAAGTGAAACAACTGCGCGAGCAGCACAGCGTGTACATGGTCAGCTCGGGCCGGGCCAATGTCGCCGGTATCGACGCCACACGCCTCGCGCTGCTGGCTCAGGCTATCGCTGACGTCAGCAAGTAACACCGCAATACCCTGCGGCAGCTCCTACATGCTTTTGATCGTTCCCACGCTCCGCGTGGGAATGCAGGCAGGGACGCTCTGCGTCCCAATAGCGGACGCAGAGCGTCCATTGAGGCGTTCCCACGCAGAGCGTGGGAACGATCAATCACCGCAGTTCTTGCGCCCCCTGCGGCCATCTGTCGCATTAATTTGAATTAAAAGTCTGATTGTCATTTTTCCTGCTGTATCCTGCGCAGGCTTTCCAAAAGCGCGGATCTACCAGATCTATCAACAGACTTAGCGAGGAGCGCAACCATGCACGAGATTCCTAATCTCCCCTTCCCAAGCCTGCACGAACCTGAGCAGACGACCACGCAACAAGCCGGTGCGGGGCAGCCCGAACCGAAAGAAGCCGTTGAGAGCCGTCCGGCCGACAACGAAGAGTAAGACCCCGTCGTACAGACCGTGTGGAAAGCGCTAACATGCGCTTTCCACACCGCCTGACCCCGAGCCCCGCCATGACCGACGAATTCTCTGAAAACCAAGCTGCCGTACTGATCGGCGCCACCGAGAAAATGATCGAGATCTGGAACCGCCTCTCCCCCGAGAAACAAGCCGCCCTGCTCGCTCGCTTCGGCAGCGAAGAAAATGCCCTTGCCGCCCTGGTCACCACACAGATGGTTGCACCGGCCAAGACCTGATGCCGTCAGCGGGCAAATAGTTTTACTTTTCCCGCCGCAGACGCTTCCACGCCGGTATCATGAGCAGCCTATCTAATCTGCCGCTCCCGTGGATCGTTACCCATGTCGTTCTCCAAGTCAGAGCCCCAGCGCCCCCTGGCGGTCACGCTGCAAGTCGTCTCCATCGTCCTCTTCACCTTTATCGGTTATCTGAACATCGGCATTCCGCTCGCGGTGCTGCCGGGGTATGTCCACAGCGATCTGGGTTTTGGCGCCGTCATCGCCGGGCTGGTGATCAGCGTGCAATACCTCGCCACCCTGCTCAGCCGCCCGTACGCCGGCAAGATCATCGATAACAAGGGCAGCAAGCTGGCGGTGATGTACGGCCTCGCCGGTTGCGGTTTGAGTGGCGTGTTCATGTTGATTTCAGCGTGGACACCGCACATGCCGATGCTCAGTCTGATCAGTTTGCTGATCGGTCGACTGGTACTGGGCAGCGCCGAAAGCCTTGTCGGTTCCGGTTCGATTGGCTGGGGCATCGGTCGCGTTGGCGCGGTAAACACCGCCAAGGTGATTTCCTGGAACGGCATTGCCAGCTATGGCGCGCTGGCGATCGGCGCACCGTTTGGCGTGTGGCTGGTCGGTCAGTTGGGTTTGTGGAGCATGGGCGTCAGCATCATCCTGCTGGCCATTATCGGCTTGTTGCTGGCCTGGCCGAAAACCGCCGCGCCAATCGTCGTCGGCGAACGCCTGCCGTTCATGCACGTACTCGGGCGCGTGTTCCCGCACGGCTGCGGTCTGGCGTTGGGCTCGATCGGTTTTGGCACCATCGCCACCTTCATCACCCTGTATTACGCGACCCAGCATTGGGACAATGCGGTGCTGTGCCTGAGCCTGTTCGGCGCCAGCTTCATCGGCGCGCGACTGCTGTTCGGCAACCTGATCAACCGTCTCGGCGGCTTCCGTGTGGCGATTGTCTGTCTGTCGGTGGAGACGCTGGGCTTGCTGCTTTTATGGCTGGCACCGGACGCGCATTGGGCCTTGGCTGGCGCGGCATTGAGCGGTTTCGGTTTCTCGCTGGTGTTCCCGGCGCTGGGCGTGGAAGCGGTGAATCTGGTGCCGGCCTCCAGCCGTGGCGCAGCGGTCGGCGCCTATTCGCTGTTCATCGATTTGTCGCTGGGGATCACCGGGCCATTGGCCGGGGCGATTGCGGCAGGCTTCGGTTTTGCCTCGATCTTCCTCTTCGCCGCCATCGCCGCGCTGAGCGGATTGGCGTTGAGCGTCTATCTGTACAAGCACAGCGCGAAATACCGGGAAGACTAGAAATCCACCTTGCCGCGCCCGGCCTTGATGCTGCCGCGCTTGGTCTTCGATTCGAGCCGGCGCTTCTTTGAGCCGAGGGTCGGTTTGGTCGGGCGACGCTTCTTTTCGACTTTGGTGGCGCTGAGGATCAGCTCGACCAGACGCTCCAGCGCATCGGCACGGTTGGCTTCCTGCGTGCGATATTGCTGGGCTTTGATGATCAACACGCCATCGCTGGTGATGCGACTGTCGCGCAGCGCCAGCAGCCGTTCCTTGTAGAACTCGGGCAAGGACGAGGCCGGAATGTCGAAGCGCAGGTGCATGGCACTGGAGACCTTGTTGACGTTCTGCCCACCGGCGCCCTGGGCGCGGATGGCCGTCAATTCGATCTCGGCATCCGGCAGATGCACGTTGTTGGAAATCACCAGCATGGAAAAGCGTCCGTATTCAGAGCGTGCAGGATACGCCATGAACCCTGTAGGAACTGCCGCAGGCTGCGATCTTTTGATCTTGCTGGTTAAAAGATCAAAAGATCGCAGCCTGCGGCAGCTCCTACAGGGGAATGTGCAGAAATGACAAACCCGGCACTTGGCCGGGTTTGTCGTTTCTGTTCGCGCGGTTACTTCGCGGTCGCAGGCACCACAGTCTGGGCACTGCGCTTGTTCTTGATCACGTAGCAGACCCACATGAACACAACCCACACCGGAATCGCGTAAACGGAAATCTTGATACCCGGGATCAGCAGCATCACGCCGAGAATGAACGCGACGAACGCCAGGCAGATGTAGTTGCCGTACGGGTACCACAGCGCCTTGAACAGCGGCGTCTGCCTGGTCTTGTTCATGTGCTGGCGGAACTTGAAGTGCGAGAAGCTGATCATCGCCCAGTTGATCACCAGCGTGGCAACCACCAGCGACATCAACAGTTCCAGCGCGCTGTGCGGGATCAGGTAGTTCAGCAGCACGGCAATCAGCGTCACCGCTGCCGAGGCCAGGATCGAACGCACCGGCACACCGCGCTTGTCGATCTTCGCCAGACCTTTCGGCGCATCGCCCTGCTCGGCCATACCCAGCAGCATACGGCTGTTGCAGTAGGTGCCGCTGTTGTACACCGACAGTGCCGCGGTCAGGACCACGAAGTTCAGAATGTGCGCAGCGGTGTTGCTGCCGAGCATCGAGAACACTTGCACGAACGGGCTACCGCTGTACGAATCGCCGGAGGCATTCAGGGTTTCCAGCAAACTGTCCCATGGGGTCAGCGACAGCAGGATCACCAGCGCACCGATGTAGAAAATCAGGATCCGGTAGATCACCTGATTGATCGCTTTCGGGATCACGGTTTTCGGCTTGTCGGCTTCAGCAGCGGTGAAACCGAGCATCTCCAGACCGCCGAAGGAGAACATGATGATCGCCATGGCCATCACCAGACCGCTGACGCCATTGGGGAAGAACCCACCGTGTGCCCAAAGGTTGCTGACCGAGGCCTGCGGGCCGCCGTTGCCGCTGACCAGCAGATAACTGCCGAGCGCGATCATGCCGACAATCGCCACGACCTTGATGATCGCGAACCAGAATTCGGCTTCACCGAAGACTTTGACGTTGGCCAGGTTGATTGCGTTGATCAGCACGAAGAAGGCGGCAGCCGAGACCCAGGTCGGAATGTCCGGCGCCCAGTAGTGGATGTACTTGCCAACCGCGGTCAGCTCTGACATGCCCACCAGAATGTACAGGATCCAGCAGTTCCAGCCCGACAGGAAGCCGGCAAAGCCGCCCCAGTACTTGTGTGCGAAATGGCTGAAGGAACCGGCCACCGGCTCTTCGACGATCATTTCACCCAACTGGCGCATGATCATGAAGGCGATGAAGCCGCAGATGGCATAGCCGAGGATCATCGACGGGCCAGCGGATTTCAGCACCCCGGCCGAGCCGAGGAACAATCCGGTACCGATCGCGCCACCGAGGGCGATCAGTTGAATATGGCGATTTTTCAGGCCGCGTTTCAGCTCGCCTGATTGCGAGGGTTGTCCGCTCATGCAAAAGGTCTCACGCAAGGTTTGATGATGTTCAGTAGACGTTGCTGCAAGGTTGCGATTTCAGGCAGCCCCGATCAAACCCCAGCGCAGGCACCAGGAGTTCAGCTTATTTACAACGGTCATGCGTCACCTGTTTGTTTTTATCTGTGACGAAATCGAACCCGACACGCTTGTGACGCGGCGGAGTGAACAAGGCGGGTAGCCTTGAGATTTGCGCGATTACGCAGAGGGTCACAGTTAAAACGCGGCGCATTGTACACCGCTAACCCCCTGCTGCCAGACCCCGCTGGATCAGCGTGGCGGTTGCCGGGATTGCGAGTGTCCACTACGAGAGACCCGGGCGGCTGCAAAAATTGAGTCAGGCCTTTGCAGGCCATCGACGTGGACGAGGAAAAAACCGTCCCACGGAGAGAGGTGGAGATCAGTCACGGCGTTCATTGCGCCTCCTTCTTGTTATGCACCTGCACGACAGGCATGGGGCGCATCTCACCCTGCAAACGCCCTCGAAACAAGCGCGCCAGAGCTTTGCATCTCCCTCGGCCCTACGGCTTGCGGCAGCTTTTCCTTACAACATCCGAGAGTCGATCAATCCATGGCGTTTTAGCGTGGTTTTCGTAAATATTTCCTTACAATGTGTAACGCAAACTTGCCGATCGAGAAATGTCTGTAGGACGTCTGCAAATTGACGGTAGCTAGCTCACTAACTAAAAGTCCCGTTTAGTTTTTTGTTTTAAAACGAGAAATTTCAATCTGCAAAACAGAATAAAAAGTTTATTTAAAAATTAAATAAATAATTTTTTGCATTACAAAAGTCTCTGAACTAGGTTCTTCACGTCTCGCCGGACACCTCGACCGGCCAGTCACAACCGTGAAAGTCATCTAGGAGATCGACCATGCAAGCACTGGAAAAAGACTTGGATACCGAACTGCAGCTGGACGAATGGTTTGAAGCGCCGACCCATGAAGCCGCTGTGGAAATGATGCAAGCCGATGCGGTCGTGCCGTTCGGCACGGCGATGTGGCCTCTGTAAGGCATCCCGGGCAGGCACGATCCGGCCGGTCGTGCCTGCCGTTTTTTTCACGGTCAGTCAGGGAGGACTCATGGATAAGCCCCGCGCGATCTCGCATTTCCTTTACTACCTCGAACATCACCCTGCCCTTGCCGGCCTCGACTCGGCGAAGGTATTGCTCGGCCACACGGCTGACTACGAAGCGCTGACCGGCCCAATCGCCGAACAGGCTGGCAATCATCCTCGCTTCAAATTCAGCGCCCGACGCCTGGATCTGGAAAGCACCGCAGCGCTGAGCTCGGCGATTACCGACAGCGATCTGTACATTTTCTTCTACGACTCTTCCACCCTGCCCAACCCGCGCCCCGACGGCCCGGAGTTCGTCCGCGCCCTGCAAGGCGTGATGGCGGAAAACTGGAAGAAATCGCTGCTGTTCAAGGATTACGGCGAGTATTTCTACGACACGTTCAGCGTTACCCCGCAGCGCATTGCCGGCTTGAACAGCCATTTGATCCAGCGCATGTCCCGGGCGACGACGCTGAGTTTCAAGGACGATGAAGGCTCATGGTTTGAAACGCCGCTGAGCAGCATCAAGAAATGGACCGACATCAACGGCATCGGCAACTTCGACCTCGCGCCCGGTGAAATCGCCACGCACAGCGAAGCCATCAACGGTCACGTCAAGTTCAAGGGCACGTTTCTCAGCACCATTCCGTTTGCGCGCAAATATGGCGTGCTGGAGTCACCGCTGGAGCTGTGGATCGAGAACTCGACCATCAGCCGCATCGCCACCGAGGTGCCGGGGCTGGAGCATGATTTCAACAAATACCTGGACGCCAATCCGTCGAACCGGCGGATCGAGGAATTGGGGATCGGTACCAATGAAGGCGTGAAGGATTTGTATGCGCGCAATGCCGGGTTTGAGGAGCGGCATTGCGGGCTGCATCTTGGGCTAGGCGGTGGCGCGAAAGGCAGTCATCACCTGGACCTGATTTTCTCGGGCGGCGTCTTGGCGCTGGATGACAAGCCGGTGTTTGATGGGCGCTTTGTGTTTTAGGCGACTGACGCTATCGCGAGCAGGCTCACTCCTACAGGGGAACGCTTTTCACATTGTAGGAGTGAGCCTGCTCGCGATAGCCATTT
Source organism: Pseudomonas sp. NPDC089741 (assembly GCF_044748825.1). Taxonomy (NCBI): domain Bacteria; kingdom Pseudomonadati; phylum Pseudomonadota; class Gammaproteobacteria; order Pseudomonadales; family Pseudomonadaceae; genus Pseudomonas; species Pseudomonas sp. NPDC089741. The sequence continues at coordinate 62,988 of NZ_JBIVGT010000004.1, forward strand.
CTCACCCACCACAACACTTTCGTTTTCGTCAGACGAAAAAAAACGCCAACCCTGAGGTTGGCGTTTTTGTTTGGGCTTGAAGCTTGCCGCTAGAAGCTCACAGCAGCCTTATTCCGGCTTGCGACGCCCGAAACCCGGGCGCTGACCGGAACCCGCCGGTGCACCACGACGCTTGCCCGACGGCTTGTCGCCATCGACCAGCTTGATTCCCGGACGCTTCGGCGCAGGCTTGGCCGGACGCTTGTTGGTGGTGTCCGCTGGACGATCCGCCACTGGCGTACCACGACCGGCAGGTGCACCACGCTCGCCACGTTCAGTGCGACCATTGGCCGGACGCGGAGCGCGCTCGCCGTCACGGGCGACTGGCTTGCGACCTGGACGCTCGCCTTCGATCTGCGGCTCGCGGCTTGGACGTGGGCCGGTCGGCGCGCCAGCGGCTGGACGCAGCGTGCGCACGCGCTCGGTCTTGCCCATCGGGCGCGACGATTTGCGCTGCATACGCTCAAGCTTGTCTTTGCTCTTGGCGTTCAGTTGCGGCATCGCCACTGGGGTCAGGCCGACTTCAGCACTGAGAATGTCGACTTCGTACTGGCTCATTTCGCGCCAGCGGCCCATCGGCAGGTCGGAGTTGAGGAACACCGGACCGAAACGCACGCGCTTCAGACGGCTGACCACCAGACCTTGCGATTCCCACAGACGACGAACCTCACGGTTACGGCCTTCCATCACCACGCAGTGATACCAGTGGTTGAAGCCTTCGCCACCCGGGGCCTGCTTGATGTCGGTGAACTTCGCCGGGCCGTCTTCCAGCACCACGCCGGCCTTCAGGCGCTCGATCATTTCGTCGTCGACTTCACCGCGTACACGCACGGCGTACTCACGGTCCATCTCATAGGACGGGTGCATCAGGCGGTTAGCCAGTTCACCGTCAGTGGTGAACATCAGCAGACCGGTGGTGTTGATGTCGAGACGACCGATGTTGATCCAGCGACCTTCTTTCGGACGCGGCAGCTTGTCGAACACGGTCGGACGGCCTTCCGGGTCGTCACGGGTGCAGATCTCGCCATCGGGTTTGTTGTACATGATCACGCGGCGTACCGATTCGGCCGCCTCTTCGCGCTTGATCACCTTGCCATCAATGGTGATGGCGTCGTGCATGTCGACGCGCAGACCGAGGGTGGCGTCTTTGCCATTGACCTTGATCCGGCCCTGGCTGATCCAGGATTCCACGTCACGGCGCGAGCCGACGCCGATACGGGCGAGGACTTTCTGCAGTTTTTCGCCTGCTGGGCCGATTTCCTGGTCGTCTTTCTGATTGATGTCACTCATCTGGGCACCTCCCGGTGTGGTCTGTTCAAGCGCTCTGAATTGGGCGCATGAAGCATTGAAATCTGGGTTCTTGGCCGAAGGGATCGGCGAAGGGTCGCGAATCATACGCGGATGTCGGCCGTCGCGCATCAGAGACTAGTCGATCAGCCCAAGGTTATTTCTTTTTCCGCCGACCGGCGTTGCCGAGCTTGATAAGGCGCAGTGCAGCTTCAGCGAGCACCGTGCGCTTGTCGTCCTTGTCGAGTTTCTTCCAGGCTTTGATTTCGCGCTTGCTGCGGCCGCAGCCGAGGCAGATGTCGTCGCTGAACTTGCAGACGCTGATGCACGGGTCTTTTGTCGAATTCATTTGGATACCTTTGAGAGATCAAAAGATCGCAGCCTTCGGCAGCTCCTACATTGGAATGCGGCCCCTGTAGGAGCTGCCGAAGGCTGCGATCTTTTCGGCGTCACTCAGTCTTCGAATTCGCGGCGTTCAGCTTCGATGGCTTCGGCCAGGGCGCGGGCTTCGGCCTCTTCCTCGCTCAGTTCGGGTTCGGGCGATTCGAGGGCGGCGACGGCGGCCAACAGCTTTTCGCGGGCTTGGGCGACGCCAAGAATGTCCTCTTGTGGTTCGGCTTCGGGCTCGGCTTCAAGTTCAACTGCGATGGTTGGTTCGGCGATCTGTGACTCAGGCTCAGTCTCGGTTTCACCATCAACCGTCGGCGCTTCACCGTCCGCCGCATCACGCAGCAAATCGTCGAAGTCGGTCTTGATCCCCTCCTCCATGCTGTCCAGTTCCAGCAACAACGTATGAAAACTGGTTTCCTCTTTCTCCTCCTCCGGCTCGGCGCTGGCGTCGGCCAACTCCTGCAAGCCTTGCGGCACCGGCGCGTCGTCGAAATCGAGCACCGGGTCGGTTTCCATCTCGCGCAGTTCGGCCAGCGGCGGCAGGTCTTCGAGGTTCTTCAGGTTGAAGTGATCGAGAAACATCTTGGTGGTGGCAAACATCGCCGGTTTGCCCGGTACATCGCGGTAACCGACGACACGAATCCACTCACGTTCCAGCAAGGTTTTGACAATGTTGCTGTTCACCGCCACACCGCGCACGTCTTCGATCTCGCCACGGGTGATCGGCTGGCGATAGGCGATCAGCGCGATGGTTTCCAGCAGGGCACGGGAATAACGCTGCGGACGTTCTTCCCATAAACGTCCGACCCACGGCGAAAACTTCTCGCGGATCTGCAAGCGATAGCCAGAGGAGACTTCCTTCAGCTCGAACGCGCGGCCCTCGCAGGACTTGCCCAGCAGGGTCAGGGCTTTCTTGAAGACCGCAGGCTCGGGGCGTTCACCCTCTTCGAATAACTCAAACAGGCGCTCAAGGGATTGCGGCTTTCCCGAGGCCAACAGAAAGGCTTCAAGCAGGGGCGCCAGCTCGCGGGGTTCAGTCAGGTTCATGTTTCGACTCGTTATTCGGCTCGGGCTCGCACGTGGATCGCGGCGAACGGCTCATTCTGCACCAGCTCGACCAAGGATTCCTTGACCAGTTCAAGGATCGCCATAAAGGTCACCACCACACCCAGCCTGCCCTCTTCGGCAGTAAACAGCTCGACGAACGGCACAAAACCGCCGCCCTTGAGCCGTTCCAGCACATCGCTCATGCGCTCGCGAGTGGACAGTGCCTCGCGGCTGACCTGGTGGCTTTCAAACATGTCGCCACGGCGCAGTACTTCGGCCATGCACATCAAAATCTCTTCCAGCGCGACATCCGGCAACAGCTTGCGCGCCCGGGCTTCCGGGGCGTCGAGCTTGGGCACGATGACATCGCGACCGACCCGGCTCAGGCCATCAATGCCTTCGGCGGCAGCCTTGAAACGCTCGTATTCCTGCAAGCGGCGGATCAGTTCAGCGCGCGGGTCATCTTCTTCGTCTTCGATGGTTTCGGCGCGCGGCAGGAGCATGCGCGATTTGATCTCGGCCAGCATCGCAGCCATCACCAGATACTCGGCGGCGAGTTCCAGGCGCACCGACTGCATCAACTCGACATAGCCCATGTATTGGCGGGTGATTTCCGCCACCGGGATGTCGAGGATGTTGATGTTCTGTTTGCGGATCAGGTACAGCAGCAGGTCGAGCGGGCCTTCGAAGGCGTCAAGAAAGACTTCCAGCGCATCCGGCGGGATGTACAGGTCGAGCGGCATTTCCATGACCGCCTGGCCATAGACCATGGCAAACGGCAGTTCCTGCTGAGCGCCGGCCTGGGGATCGACAACGGTTTCCACTGCGGACATTCAGGCCTCGACCATGAACGGCGTCGGATCGCCGCAACCGACGCGGACGACTTCCGGATCATCACCGGTCAGGTCGATCACGGTGGACGCCTTGATACCGCCGAAGCCGCCATCGATGATCAGGTCCACCTGGTGTTCAAGCAATTGGCGCATTTCGTGCGGATCGCTCAGCGGGTCTTCTTCGCCGGGCATGATCAGGGTCACGCTCATCAACGGCTCGCCAAGCTCGGCCAGCAGCGCCAGGGCGATCGGCTGGCTTGGCACGCGCAGGCCGATGGTGCGTTTCTTCGGATGCAGCAACAGCCGTGGCACTTCGCGGGTGGCGTTGAGAATAAAGGTGTACGGCCCCGGCAGATGCGCTTTCAGGATACGAAAGGTGCCGGTGTCGATCTTGGCGTAGTTGCCCAGTTGCGACAGGTCACTGCAGATCAGCGCGAAGTTATGCTTGTCATCGAGCTGACGCAGACGCCGCACGCGCTCGATGGCGTTCTTGTCGCCGATCTGGCAACCGATCGCATAGGAAGAGTCCGTGGGATAAACCACCACTCCGCCCTTGCGGATGATCTCGACCGCCTGTTTTATCAGGCGCGCTTGTGGGTTTTCCGGATGTATCTGGAAAAATTGACTCACATTTTCTACCTGTTCAGACGGCGGCAATAACTGTGTCATGTTTGAACCGACACCACAGGGGTGGAAGGTCCTCGGGAACCGGCCGGTACTGGCCGATCTCGGACCAGCCGCCAGGGCCATGGAAGTCACTGCCGGCGCTGACCAGCAGACCGAACTCGCGGGCAAGAATTGCCAGGCTGCCGACCTGTTCCGCAGGCTGATGGCCATTGACCACTTCAATCGCATGCCCGCCCGCTTGAATATAGTCGGCAATCAGCTTTCGGCGCTTGCTGCGGGTGAAATCGTAATGCCACGGATGCGCCAGGCTGACCCAGGCATTGGCGGCGCGCAGTGTGCCGACGGTGTCTTCGAGCGTCGGCCAGTGCAATTTGACGTCACCGAGCTTGCCGGCGCCGAGCCATTTGCGGAAGGCTTCGGCGCGATCCTTGACAAAACCCTCACGAACCATCCAGTCAGCGAAATGCGGACGGGCCGGCGCGTTGCCGCTGTCGCCCAGCTCCTGCTGGACCCTGCGCGCGCCTTCGAGGGCGCCGGGCATGCCTTTGAGCGCGAGCTTGCGGCTTATTTCTTCCGACCGCAGCCAGCGGCCATCGTGCAATTTGGCGATGGCTTCGACCAACGGTGTGGCATTGACGTCGAAACCGTAGCCCAGCACATGAATGGTCGCGCCGCCCCAGGTGCAGGACAATTCGACACCGTTGACCAGTTGCATACCCAATTCGTTGGCGGCCGTGCGCGCTTCGGCGAGGCCTTCGAGGGTGTCGTGATCGGTCAACGACAGGACTCGCACGCCGTTCTCGAACGCACGCGCAACCAGAACCGCAGGCGCCAGGGCGCCATCGGAGGCCGTGCTATGGCAGTGCAAATCTACATTCACGGAGAGTTGTAACCTCAAATCAGCTGGCGCTATCGCGCGCCCATATGTTTGTTATTATGCCGCCACATCCAGCTTCTGGCTCTCACTGTGAAACAATTCATCGATTTCATCCCGCTTCTGCTGTTCTTCATCGTTTACAAACTTGATCCACGGGTCGTCGACATCGCTGGCCATGAAGTGACTGTAGGCGGTATTTACAGCGCCACCGCGATGTTGATCATCAGTTCGCTGGTGGTGTACGGCGCGTTGTTCATCAAGCAGCGCAAGCTGGAAAAGAGCCAATGGCTGACCCTGATCGCCTGCCTCGTCTTCGGTAGCCTGACGCTGGCGTTCCACAGCGAAACCTTCCTGAAATGGAAAGCCCCGGTGGTCAACTGGCTGTTCGCCGTCGCGTTCATCGGCAGCCACTTCATCGGTGACCGCCTGCTGATCAAACGCATCATGGGCCATGCGCTGACCCTGCCGGATCCGGTCTGGACTCGCCTGAACATTGCCTGGATCGGCTTTTTCCTGTTTTGCGGAGCCGCCAACCTGTTCGTCGCCTTCACCTTCCAGAGCTACTGGGTCGACTTCAAGGTGTTCGGCAGCCTGGGCATGACCGTATTGTTCCTGGTCGCACAGGGCATTTACCTGTCGCGTCACCTGCACGACACCGATACCACAACACCAAAAACCGAGGACTGACATGCTCTACGCAATCATTGCCACCGACGTCGCCAACTCACTGGAAGCACGCCTGGCCGCGCGCCCTGCGCATCTGGATCGCCTGCAAGTGCTCAAGGGCGAAGGCCGCATCGTATTGGCCGGCCCGCACCCGGCCGTCGACAGCAATGATCCGGGCGCAGCGGGGTTCACCGGCAGCCTGATCGTCGCCGAATTCGACTCCCTGAGTGCTGCACAAGCGTGGGCTGACGCTGATCCGTACATTGCCGCTGGTGTGTACGCCAACGTGGTCGTCAAGCCGTTTAAACAAGTCCTCCCTTAAACAGATTTGCAGTGTGACGAGGGGTTTATGTGGCGAGGGGATTTATCCCCGCTGGGTGGCGAAGCCGCCCCAAAGCCATCCAATGCGGTGTGCCTGACACACCGCATTCAATGATTCACGACTGCTGCGCAGCCGAACGGGGCGGTGCGACGTTTCGCTAAATCCCCTCGCCACAAATACTCATCTGGCACAAAACCCTGCTCTGCCACAAAACCCTCCTCTGCCACAAAAATCCCATCAGCCACCAACATCCCTTCCCGCGCACTGAACCTTCTCGCTTCTCACCCATCTCAATCGCTCATTATTCTCGTTTGCCTGCCGACAACCTGCCCAATATCCATTTGGAAGCAGGTATCGCGATGCGCAAGGGTCCGTTGTGTCTGATGTTGGTCACGTTGTCGATCATGGCGCCCGCCCATGGTGAGGAAACCACCGAAGGCGGCACTTCCACGCCATTGTCGTTGAGTGCCGGCAGCCAGATCACCGAGTTGCAACAGCGCCTCAAGGCCAGCGAGCAGCAGCGGGAAGAACTGAACAAACAACTGCAGAATGCCGATAACCAACGCGAAAGCGCCCAGCTCGCCCGGTTGCGCCAAGAGAACCAGCGCCTCAAGCTGCAACTCAAGGAAGCCCAGGCCAGCCCGCAGCCGCGCCTGTTGACCGACCAGCAACAGTGGTTCGTCACCGGAGCCGGAGTAGCGCTATTGGCGCTGCTCTGCGGTATCTTTGCCAGTGGAGCAAGCCGAAAACGTCGGCAATGGCTAAATTGAGTGAGTCATGAGCGAGCTGTTATTGATTGATGATGACCAGGAGTTGTGCGAACTCCTGAGTAGCTGGCTGAGCCAGGAAGGCTTTCAGGTGCGTGCCTGCCACGATGGCCAGAGCGCCCGCAAGGCGCTGGCCGAATCCGCTCCTGCGGCGGTGGTGCTGGACGTGATGCTGCCCGACGGCAGCGGTCTGGAACTGCTCAAGCAACTGCGCAACGATCACGCTGATCTGCCGGTGCTGATGCTGTCGGCCCGGGGTGAGCCACTGGATCGTATCCTCGGCCTGGAACTCGGCGCCGACGATTACCTGGCCAAGCCTTGCGACCCACGCGAACTGACTGCACGCCTGCGCGCCGTGTTGCGCCGCAGTCATCCGGCCGCCGTGTCGACGCAACTGGAGCTGGGCGACCTGAGTTTCAGCCCGGTGCGTGGCGTGGTCAGCATCGACGAGAAAGAACTGACCCTCACCGTTTCCGAAAGCCGCCTGCTCGAAGCGCTGCTCAAGCAGCCCGGCGAGCCGCTGGACAAGCAGGAACTGGCGCAGATCGCCCTCGGCCGCAAGCTGACCTTGTATGACCGCAGCCTCGACATGCACGTCAGCAACCTGCGCAAAAAGATCGGCCCGCACCCCGACGGCCGCCCGCGCATCGTTGCCCTGCGCAGCCGTGGTTACTACTACAGCCTCTGAACCGCACACATCCCCCGGCCAACGGTAACCGACGCCTCCCCTGTAGGAGCTGCCGCAGGCTGCGATCTTTTGATCTTGTTTTTAAAAGACAGATCAAAAGATCGCAGCGTGCCGCAGCTCCTACAGGGATATGTGTAAGGTTGATGACGAAACGTCTTTACCCAAGCTTTACGCAGCGCTGACCGCCGCTGACCTTGATCTCCGTAATCTGAACTCATCCGGAACGTACCGGGAACGAGACAAGGAGATACACCATGCGCAAGACTCTTATCGCTCTGATGTTCGCTGCCGCTCTGCCAACCGTCGCCATGGCCATGCCGCAAGATGGCGGCCCGATGGGTGGCCCGATGGATGGCGCTCGCCACGGCGGTCAGATGCACGGCATGCACGGCAAAGGCCCGTACAGCCAACTCGACCTGTCCCGCGAACAGCGCGAGCAGATCCGCAAGATCATGGGCGAGCAGATGCACGAGCGTAAGCAAGTGGTCGACAAGTACCTGGAAAAACTCTCGCCGGCTGACCAGAAAGCCCTGAAGGACGAGATGGCGGCCAACCACAAGAAAGCCGAGTCCGATGTCCGCGCCGTGCTGAAACCGGATCAACAGAAGAAATTCGACGAGATCCAGAAGAAACAGGCCGAGCGTCGCGCTGAATGGGCCGAGTTCAAGGCGTGGAAAGCGCAACAGCCGCAAAAAGCGCAATAATGTACTGACCCGGACCCGACGGCCAACCCCGTCGGGCCTATTTTTATCTGCCCCCTGTAGGAGCTGCCGCAGGCTGCGATCTGATCGTTCCCACGCTCTGCGTGGGAATGCAGCCGGGGACGCTCTGCGTCCCACAGTCAAAAGATCGCAGCCTGCGGCAGCTCCTACAGGGGCTTTGTGTGTTCTGAGGGTTTTCTGTGCGTTCACTGTTCTGGCGTATTCTTGCGAGCTTCTGGCTGGCCATCGCTCTGGTGGCTGGCCTGTCGATTCTGCTCGGGCACATGCTCAATCAGGACGCATGGATCCTCAGCCGCCATCCGGGCCTCAACACCCTGGCCGGCGAGTGGACGCAAACCTATGAAGCCCAGGGCGAAGACGCCGCCCAGGACATCCTCGAACAGCGCAAACGCCAGTATCACATCGACGTCCAGGTACTTAACGAATCCGGCGACCCGGTGGTCCGTGGCACCTTTCCGCGCCGCGCCGCCGCCTTCGAAGCGCGGCAGAACAACGATGACCGACGCCTGCCATGGCGGCGCCTGACCGACGAATTCACCAGTGACAAAACCGGTGACACTTACCTGTTCATCTACCGCATCCCGCACCCGGAACTCGACGCCTGGCACCGCGAAAGCCTGCTCTGGCCACTGAGTGCGCTCGGTATCGCGCTGGTGGTGCTGACCCTGTTCAGTCTGCTCGTGACCTTCTCCATCACTCGACCGCTCAGCCGTCTGCGCGGCGCGGTGCATGATCTGGGGCAGACGACTTATCAGCAAAACAGCCTGGCGAAACTGGCCAACCGCCGTGATGAATTCGGCGTACTCGCCACCGATTTCAACCGCATGGGTGCGCGCCTGCAAAGTCTGATTGGCAGTCAGCGGCAGTTGCTGCGCGACGTATCTCACGAACTGCGTTCACCGCTGGCACGCCTGCGCATTGCTTTGGCACTGGCCGAACGGGCCAACCCTGAAGAACGCGAGAAACTCTGGCCACGGTTGACCCGCGAGTGCGATCGGCTGGAAGCGTTGATCAGTGAGATTCTGGTACTGGCGCGGGTCGATGCCGACAACGCCAGTGCCGAAGAGGTGGATCTGAACGCGCTGCTCGGCACGCTGCAGAAAGACGCGAAGCTTGCCTCACCCGAGCAGTTGGTGCGTCTCGATGCCGAACCGCAGCTGAACCTCAAGGGCTGGCCGACCATGATCGAGCGCGCCGTCGATAACCTGCTGCGCAATGCCCAGCGTTTCAATCCCGAAGGTCAGGCCATTGAAATGCAGGCATCGCGTCTGGGCGAAAAAATTATCGTCAGCGTGCGCGACCATGGGCCGGGCGTGCAGGCCGAGCATTTGAGTCAGTTGGGTGAGCCGTTTTACCGGGCGCCGGGGCAGACGGCGGCGGGGCATGGTCTGGGCCTGGCGATTGCACGCCGGGCGGCGGAGCGGCATGGTGGGAGTTTAACCCTGGCCAATCATCCGCAGGGTGGCTTTATTGCCAGTCTGGAATTGCCGCTGGTGCCGGGTGCGGTGGTGCAACCCTGAAAGCCGCCCTCACCCCAGAAAAGCCCCTCACCCCAGCCCTCTCCCAAAGGGAGAGGGAGCCGACCGAGGTGTCTGGCGTCAGACATTGACCTGAAACACCGAGTTGATTATGGGTTCGGAAGGCACGTGAATCGTCGCCGACTCCGGGCTCGAAATGCATCGGAACCGTTATCGATTCTGGATTCAGCCGAGCACTTTCAGGTCGGCGTATCTCTAGAGCATCCCCCAATCAGTCCCCTCTCCCTTTGGGAGAGGGAGCCGACCGAGGTGTCTGGCGTCAGACATTGACCTGAAACACCGAGTTGATTATGGGTTCGGAAGGCACGTGAATCGTCGCCGACTCCGGGCTCGAAATGCATCGGAACCGTTATCGATTCTGGATTCAGCCGAGCACTTTCAGGTCGGCGTATCTCTAGAGCATCCCCCAATCAGTCCCCTCTCCCTTTGGGAGAGGGAGCCGACCGAGGTGTCTGGCGTCAGACATTGACCTGAAACACCGAGTTGATTATGGGTTCGGAAGGCACGTGAATCGTCGCCGACTCCGGGCTCGAAATGCATCGGAACCGTTATCGATTCTGGATTCAGCCGAGCACTTTCAGGTCGGCGTATCTCTAGAGCATCCCCCAATCAGTCCCCTCGCCCTTTGGGAGAGGGAGCCGACCGAGGTGTCTGGCGTCAGACATTGACCTGAAACACCGAGTTGATTATGGGTTCGGAAGGCACGTGAATCGTCGCCGACTCCGGGCTCGAAATGCATCGGAACCGTTATCGATTCTGGATTCAGCCGAGCACTTTCAGGTCGGCGTATCTCTACAGCATCCCCCAATCAGTCCCCTCTCCCTTTGGGAGAGGGCTAGGGTGAGGGGCTCTTCGCTTTACGCCTTACCGGGCCAGGCGCTGACGAACTCGGCCAGATCAACCTTCTCCGCCACACGCGGTTCTTTCTGCGGAGTGCCGAGGTACAGGAACGCAATCACCTCCTCCCCCTCAGCCAGCCCCAAACCTTTGGCCACGTGACTGGAATACGCCAGATCACCCGTGCGCCACACCGCACCAATCCCCTGCGCATACGCCGCCAGCAAAATCCCGTGCGCCGCACACCCGGCCGCGAGCAACTGCTCGGCCTTCGGGTACTTGAGGTGATCCTGCAATTTGGCGATGACCACAACCACCAGCGGCGCGCGCAGTGGACCGTTGCGCGCCTTGTCGATCATCGCCTCGGTGACTTCACCGTCCTGCTGTTGTGCAGCTTCAGCCAGCAACTCACCCATCTGCTCGCGCGCGGCGCCTTCGACGGTCAGAAAGCGATATGGCTGCAAGTGCCCGTGATCCGGCGCGCGCAAGGCGGCGCCAAACAGGGCTTCGCGCTGCTCGGCAGTGGGGGCCGGTTCGACCAGTCGTGGAACGGAAACACGGTTGAGCAAAGCGTCGAGAGCCTGCATCGGCCACCTCCTGAAAAATATGTGCGGCTATTCTAGCTTTAACTGCCAACCGGATGCCGGTTTACATGCCCTGTCCCACGGGTAGAATGGCGCCCTTCCCACATCAGCCCGAGCGGACTTCATGGCGTTGCCGACCTTACGGATCATTGGTTTCATCATCGGCATCTTCCTGATCACCCTGGCTGTCGCCATGGTCGTGCCAATGGCCACCCTGGTGATTTTCGAGCGCACCAGCGATCTGCCGTCGTTCCTCTGGGCGAGCATGATCACCTTCGTCGCCGGCCTCGCCCTGGTGATTCCCGGCCGCCCGGAACACATTCACCTGCGCCCGCGCGACATGTATCTGCTGACCGTCAGCAGTTGGCTGGTGGTGTGCATCTTCGCCGCGCTGCCGTTTCTGCTGACCCAGCACATCAGTTACACCGACTCGTTCTTCGAAAGCATGTCGGGCATCACCGCCACCGGTTCGACCGTGCTCAGCGGTCTCGACAACATGTCTCCCGGCATTCTGATGTGGCGTTCGCTGCTGCACTGGCTCGGTGGTATCGGCTTTATCGGTATGGCGGTGGCGATTCTGCCGCTGTTGCGCATCGGTGGCATGCGTCTGTTCCAGACGGAATCCTCGGATCGTTCGGAAAAGGTCATGCCGCGCTCGCACATGGTGGCGCGGCTGATCGTGGCGGCCTACGTCGGCATCACCATTCTCGGCAGCCTGGCGTTCTGGTGGGCCGGGATGAGCCCGTTCGATGCGATCAACCACGCGATGTCAGCGATCTCCACTGGCGGTTTCTCGACGTCCGACCAGTCACTGGCCAAGTGGACGCAACCGGCGGTGCACTGGGTTGCGGTGGTGATCATGATTCTCGGCAGCCTGCCGTTCACCCTGTACGTGGCGACGTTGCGCGGCAACCGCAAAGCGTTGATCAAGGATCAGCAAGTGCAGGGTTTGCTCGGCATGCTGCTGGTGACTTGGCTGGTGCTCGGCACCTGGTACTGGTGGACAACCAATCTGCACTGGCTGGATGCGTTGCGCCACGTGGCGTTGAACGTGACATCGGTGGTTACCACCACCGGTTTTGCCCTCGGCGACTACAGCCTGTGGGGCAACTTCTCGCTGATGCTGTTTTTCTATCTGGGCTTTGTCGGCGGCTGTTCCGGGTCGACAGCGGGCGGGATCAAGATTTTTCGTTTCCAGGTCGCCTACATCCTGCTCAAGGCCAACCTTAATCAGCTGATTCACCCACGTGCAGTGATCAAGCAGAAGTACAACGGTCACCGCCTCGACGAAGAAATCGTCCGTTCGATCCTGACTTTTTCGTTCTTCTTCGCCATCACCATCTGCGTGATCGCGCTGCTGCTGTCGCTGCTCGGCGTCGACTGGATGACTGCGCTGACCGGTGCCGCCAGCACCGTCTCCGGCGTCGGCCCGGGGCTGGGCGAAACCATCGGCCCAGCGGGTAACTTCGCCACCCTGCCGGATGCCGCCAAGTGGATCCTGTCGTTCGGCATGCTGCTCGGCCGACTCGAGATCATTACGGTGTTTGTGCTGTGTATTCCGGCATTCTGGCGTCATTGATGGCGTTGGGCGCCTGCAACAACCGCGTCCGGTAATCGCCGGGCGTGGTGTCGAACCAGCGGCGGAACGCACGAAAGAAGTTGCTCGGATCGGCGAAACCCAACAGGTAAGCGATCTCCAGCAAGGTCATGCTCGGCTGCGCCAGATACTGTTCGGCCAGCTCGCGACGGGTATCATCGAGCAGTTGCTGAAAACTCGTGCCCTCCTCCTGCAAGCGGCGCTGCAAGGTGCGTTGCGACAAATGCAGGGTCTGCGCCACGGTATCGCGCTTCGGTTCGCCTTGCGGCAGCAACCGGCACAACACCTGCCGCGCCTTGTGCGTCACGCGACTTTCGGAAAACCGCGCCAGATACTCCCCGGCAAACCGATCGTGCAGCAGCGCCATCGCCTCGTTGGCGGTGGGCAGTGGCGCTTCCATGTCAGCCCGTTCAAAGATCAACGCATCGTACGGCGCGTTGAACATCAACGGTGCGTGGAAGGCTTGTTTGTAGGGTTCCAGATCTTCCGGTTCCGCGCCCTGCACCAGCACTTTGACCGGATGCAACGTACGCCCGCTCAGCCAGCCGCATAAGCCCAATGCGCAAGCCAGCGAGGCTTCGGCACTTTGCCGGGTCGGCGGCAGGTGATCGCCATGCACAGTCAGAATCAGCGCATAGCCTTCGTCGAGCAGACGAAAACTCAGGTCGGCACTTTCGGCGATGATGCGCTGATAACGCACCAGCCGTTGAAAGCCTTCGGCCAGAGTATTACTCGACATCAACGCGTAGCCGGCGACATGAAACGACGCCGGGCGCACCACTTTGCCCATGTTCAGGCCGATCGCCGGATTGCCGGACAGCTCGACCGCCCGTTGCCAGAGTCGGGTCATGGAATCTTGCGGGAAGCGTGCATCCGGATCATCCAGAGCCGTGTAATCGAGCCCCAGTTGTTTGAACAGAACCCGGCAATCCAGGCCGTCCATCTCCAATGCTTTGACAATCCCCATCGCCCAGCTTGCAGAAGTCGTTCGTTCGCTCATGGCGTTTTTCTTTTACATGAGGGGCCGCATATTACGGCCTGATTTGCGAAGGATACTAAAGTGGCGCCGATTGTCACTGGCCCACGCCAATGATCACTCTAGACTCAAATAAGCTACCCGCAGAACAACTCGTCGCCAGAACAATAACCACAGAGAACGCGGTCGTGGAAAACATCAAGCATTTCAACAACTTCGCTGAGTTCTACCCGTATTACCTCAGCGAACACAACAACAGCACCTGCCGTCGCCTGCACTTCATCGGCACGACCCTGGTGATTTTCATTCTGGCGATGACCCTCGCCAAAGGCGCCTGGCTGTTGTTATTGGCGGTGCCGCTGGCCGGTTACAGCTTTGCCTGGGTCGGGCACTTCTTCTTTGAAAAGAACCGACCGGCGACTTTCCAGCATCCGCTGTACAGCCTGCTCGGCGACTTTGTCATGTATCGCGACATGATCCTCGGTCGCGTGGCGTTCTAGATAACAAGAAACAACGAGGATGGCCGATGAACGCCAATGCCCGTTTCACCCATATGCAGGACGGCACACAAGAGGACTGGGCGATCATCGCCGCCGACTTCAGTGCCTACGCCAAACAGCTGTCGTCGCGAATTGTGACGCACCTGAAACTGCTCGAAGGTGACTTCGGCGGTTTCCCGGTGGACCGCCTGACCCACTCACTGCAAACCGCGACCCGCGCCTTTCGTGACGGGCGCGATGAGGAATACGTGGTTTGCGCGTTGCTGCATGACATTGGCGACACCTTGGGCTCGTATAACCATCCGGACATTGCTGCGGCGATTCTCAAGCCGTTCGTCAGTGCCGAGAATCTGTGGATGGTCGAGAAGCACGGGGTGTTTCAGGGCTATTACTTCTTTCATCACCTGGGCATGGATCGGCACCTGCGCGAGCAATTCAAGGAGCATCCACAGTTTCAGGCGACCGCCGAGTTTTGTGCCAAATATGATGCGGCGGCGTTTGATCCGGGCTATGACACGCTGCCGTTGAGCTTCTTTGAGCCGATGATGGAGCGCTTGTTTGCGCAGCCGAAGAACTCGATTTACAAGGCGGCAATGGAAGAACACACCACGGCCTAAGATCAACAGATCGCAGCCTTCGGCAGCTCCTACACAGGTTCCATGTAGGAGCTGCCGAAGGCTGCGATCTTTTGCTTCTAAGCGAGTTCGGCGACCTTGGCGGCCTTGAGCTCCGCCTCCCGTGCCTGCGCATCCGCTAACCGATACAACTCGATCGAGCCATCCCAGTGCTCGATCAACGCCGTACACGACTCCACCCAATCGCCGCAATTGAGGTAATCGACCTCGCCGACCTTGCGGATCTCGGCATGGTGAATGTGCCCGCAGACCACACCCTGCAATCCGCGCTTCACGCACTCATGGGCGATGGCTTCCTCAAAGTCGCTGATGAAACTCACCGCGGTTTTCACCTTGTGTTTGAGGTACGCCGACAGCGACCAGTAACCGTAGCCATACCGGGCGCGCCAGTGGTTGAGCCAGCGATTCAGGGTCAGGGTGAATTCGTAGGCCGAATCGCCGAGAAACGCCAGCCACCGGTGATAACGGGTGATTACATCAAACTGATCGCCGTGAATCACCAGCAGATGCCGGCCGTCTGCGGTGACGTGCACCGCTTCGTCGACCAATTGGATGTTGCCGAGGATCAGCTTCGAATAGCGGCGCAGGAATTCATCGTGATTGCCGGTGACGTAAATCACCTCGGTGCCGCGTTTGCTCATGGTCAGCAAGCGGCGAATCACATTGGTGTGCGCCTGCGGCCAGTACATGCCGCCGCGCAGTTTCCAGCCATCGATGATGTCGCCCACCAGGTAGATCTTGTCGGCGTGGTAGCCCTTGAGAAACTGCGACAAGTGTTCCGCCTGGCAATCGCGCGTGCCCAGGTGCACGTCGGAGATCCACAGGGTTCGCACCCGTTGTTTGCGGCTGGGTTTGGCGAGCTCGGCGCTGGTCATGGGCAACCCTCTGCGATGTTTTCGCCAGAGTGCGCCCGTCCGGTTAATCGTCCATGACAGGCGCGAGTCAGTCCTGTGACAGCGCAGTCCGTGCCGCTCGGTGTAGACTGCTGGCCTGCCCGGAGACCTGTTCATGCGCCCGATTCTTACCCTGCGTCAGTACACCCGCGACCTGATCGTCCACAGCCACGAGCACGCCCAATTGGTGTTCGGGCTGTCCGGCGCGCTGGACTTCGAGGTCGAAGGCTGTGGCAGCCAGGTGCGCCAGCAAAGTTTCGTGGTCATCCCGTCCGGCGCCCATCACGCCTGCGGCAGTCCCGACGGTAGTCGTTGCCTGGTGATGGACATCCCTGACGGCCAATGGCTGGTCCATTCGCTGGGCGAACATGCCGATGCCAGTCGCCGCTTGCTCGAACAACCGGCGCGTTTGTCGCTGGATTCGGGGCAGAGCCAGTTGGTCAACTGGCTGGCGAACAGCCCGGTCAGCGATCCGCTGATCGCGCAGCAAGGCGCGGTGTTGCTGCTGGCCAGCCTCAATCATGCGCAACCTGCCGAACTCGCCGCCCGCCGTCTGCCCTACGCGGCACTGGATGCGTACATCGAGCAAAACGCCGGGTATCCGCTGCAAGTCGCCGATCTGGCACGCGTTGCCGGGTTATCCAGCGCGCGTCTGCATGCACGGTTCATGGCGGAATGCGGGCAGACGCCGATGGATTACATGCGCAGTCGGCGCTTGCATCTGGCGGTGCAACTGCTGCGCGATACGGTTTTGCCCATGGGTGAAATTGCCAGCCGCGTCGGTTACAACTCGCAGAGTGCGTTCTCGGCCGCCGTCCTGCGCGAGTTCGGCGCATCACCCGGCCAGCTTCGGCGCGATTCTCGCGACAAAAGACAATAGCCTGCCGACAGACTCTTGGCCCTCAACCATTCATGATCGTTCCCACGTTGATCGTTCCCACGTTGATCGTTCCCACGTTGATCGTTCCCACGTTGATCGTTCCCATGTTGATCGTTCCCACGTTGATCGTTCCCACGCTCTGCGTGGGAATGCAGGCCGTGACGCTCCGCGTCACTGGACGCAGAGCGTCCCCAGAGGCATTCCCACGCAGAGCGTGGGAACGATCAACGCGGAGCGTCCCTGGAGGCGTTACCACGCAGAGCGTGGGAACGATCAATGCATCACAACGAATCGTGTCTGGATTAAGGATTGCAATGACTCCGCGTACCGCCCTCGGCGCTTTGCACATTGGTGCTTTGATGTTTGGCCTGACCGGTGTGTTCGGCAAACTCGCTGCCGCCTCCCCTGCCGTGATTGTTTTCGGCCGCGCGGCGTTCGCTGTGCTGGTTCTGGCGTTTTTCGTGCGTTTTGCCAGCCAGAACGGCTGGCAGAAACTGCAGGCGCTGGACTATCGACGCCTCGCCCTCAGCGGAGTGTTGCTGGCCGGGCACTGGGTGAGTTTCTTCATTTCGGTGAAAGTCGCCGGCGTCGCTATCGCCACCTTGGGCTTTGCCAGTTTTCCGGCCTTCACGGTGATTCTCGAAGGGCTGATCTTCCGCGAACGCATTCGCGCCAATGAAATTCTGCTGGTGGTACTGGTCAGCATCGGCCTGATTCTGGTGACCCCGGCCTTCGATCTGGGCAGCGGTGCCACAGTCGGTTTGCTCTGGTCGGTGCTGTCGGGATTGCTGTTTTCCCTGCTGTCGCTGACCAACCGCGCCAGCTCCGGACGCATCCCGGCCGTGCAGGCGGCGCTGTGCCAAAACGTGGTGGTGGCCCTGTGTTTGCTGCCGGTCGCGGCACCGCAACTGAGCGCAGTGCGCGCGCTGGACTGGTTGTGGATCGCCCTGCTCGGGGTGTTCTGCACCGGTGTCGCCCACAGCCTGTTCGTCGCCAGCCTGGCGGTGATCAAGGCGCGCACGGCGGCGGTGGTGTTTGCGATGGAGCCGGTTTACGGCATCACCGTGGCCTGGCTGCTGTTCAATGAAAACCCGACGCCGAAGATGTTGATCGGCGGCGCGCTGATCATCGTCGCCATCGTCGTGTCGGCGCGGATGTCAGGCCATGCCGACAGAAAAACCGTCGCCGCCGAGGCTGCGTCTCACTGAGTGCGGTCGTTGTGGCCGAGGTCGCGGTCAGGATCGATCTGATCGCGCACCCGCTGTTTCAACACCTTGGCCTCCGGAAACCCGCCATCGGCCTTGCGCTCCCAGATCTGCACGCCCGCGCAGGTAATATGAAACACCCCGCCGGTGCCCGGCACCAGTGAGACTTTGCCGAGATCATCGGCAAACGTGCTGAGCAGTTCCTGCGCCAGCCACGCGGCGCGCAGCAGCCACTGGCATTGGGTGCAATAAGTGATGACAACTTCGGCTTTGGCGACAGTCATGTTCGCTGAAACTCCTGAGACAGAGGGCGCCGCTATAATAGCCGGCTTTATCGCTTGCCCCGAGACTCACAATGCGCCGTCTGCTGTTCTGCCTGCTGCTTGGTTTCCTTCCTTTGTTCGCTCATGCCGGCGTCGATGCCAGTGACGCGACGCGCCCGAAAGTCGGCCTGGTGCTGTCCGGCGGCGCGGCGCGCGGGTTGGCGCATATCGGCGTGCTCAAGGCCCTGGAAGAGCAAGGCATCAAGATCGATGCGATTGCCGGCACCAGCATGGGCGCCGTGGTCGGTGGCCTGTATGCGTCAGGCTACAAGATCGATGAGCTGGAAAAACTCGCGCTGAACATCGACTGGCAAGCCGCGCTGTCCGACGCCCCGCCGCGTGAAGACGTACCGTTCCGGCGCAAACAGGACGACCGCGACTTTCTGGTGAAGCAAAAACTCAGCTTCCGTGACGATGGCAGTCTCGGCCTGCCGCTGGGGGTGATTCAGGGCCAGAACCTCGCGTTGCTGCTGGAAAGCCTGCTGGCCCACACCAGTGACACCCGCGACTTCGACAAACTGCCGATCCCCTTCCGCGCCGTCGCCACCGACATCGCCAACGGCGAAAAAGTGGTATTCCGCAAAGGTCACTTGCCTCAGGTGATCCGCGCCAGCATGTCGATCCCGGCGGTGTTCGCCCCGGTCGAACTCGATGGCAGGCTGCTGGTGGACGGCGGCATGACCGACAACATCCCGCTCGACGTGGTGCGGGCGATGGGCGTCGACATCGCCATCGTGGTCGATATCGGCACGCCGCTGCGCAACCGCAAACAACTGACCACGGTGGTCGACGTGTTGAATCAGTCGATCACCCTGATGACCCGCAGTAACTCGGAAGAACAACTGGCCGCGCTGAAACCTTCGGACGTGTTGATTCAACCGGCGCTGGCGGCGTTCGGCGTCACCGATTTCGGCAAGGCCCAGGAAATGATCGACGCCGGTTACCGCGCGACGAAAATCCTCGATGCGCGCCTCGCCCGACTGAAACCTGCCGAGTCCCAGGACGCCGAACTCAACGCCGCACGCTCGCCGGGCCAGCGCACACCGATCATCACCGCGATCAAGGTCGAGAACGACTCGAAAGTCGACGACGATGTGATCCGCTATTACATCCGCCAGCACATCGGCGAGCCGCTGGATCTGGGTCGCCTGCATTCGGACATGGGTACCTTGTACGGCCTCGACTATTTCGAGCAAGTGCAGTACCGCGTGGTGCACAAGGGTCAGGATCACACCTTGGTGATCAGCGCCCGCGGCAAGCGCAGCGGCACCGATTACCTGCGCGTGGGCCTTAACCTGTCGGACGACATGCGCGGCGACAGCGCCTTCAACCTCGGCGCCAGTTACCGTATCAACGGCATCAACCGCCTCGGCGCGGAGTGGCTGACCCGCGCACAGATCGGCGACAAACAAGAGTTGTACAGCGAGTTCTATCAGCCGCTGGACGTCGGTTCGCGTTATTTCGTTGCGCCGTATGCGTCGTTCGAGGCACAGAACGTCGATTCGGTGCTCGATAACGATCCGGTCGCGCAATACCGCGTCGAGCGCTACGGGTTCGGCCTCAACCTCGGTCGACAGATCGGCAACAACGGTGAAATACGTTTCGGTGTCGGTGAAGCCTGGGGCAAGGCTGACGTGCGCATTGGCGATCAGGATCTGCCAAGCGAAAGTTTCACCGAAGGCTTCTACTCGCTGAAGTACTCCTACGATTCGCTGGACAACGTTTACTACCCTCACGAAGGCAAGGACATCAGCCTGACGCTGATGCAATTCGAACCGAGCCTGGGCTCGGACACGCGCTATCGGCAGTGGGAGTTCAAACTCGACAAAGCCATGAGTCGTGGGCCGGATACGCTGATTCTCGGCGGTCGTTATGGACGCACGCTGGACAATGCCAACGTGGTGACGTCGAGCTTCCTGCTGGGCGGCGCACGGCAGTTGTCGGGTTTCCGCGAGGATTCGGTGTCGGGGCAGAATGTCAGCCTGATGCGCGCGGTGTATTACCGCAGGCTGACGCCGCGCTCGTACCTGCCGCTGGATTTCCCGCTGTACGCCGGTGCTTCGCTGGAACGCGGGCGGGCATGGAACAATGACAATGAGTTCGACAGCGGCTACATCAATGCGGCGAGCGTGTTTATTGGCTTCGACACGCCGTTGGGGCCGTTGAATTTCAGTTATGGTTTGAATGATGCGAATGAGCAGGCGGTGTACCTGAACCTCGGCCAAACCTTCTGACCCGTGTAGGAGCTGTAGCCACAGTGCCAATGGGGGAGCGCATAAAACTCAGCGAATCCCCGCCAATAAAGTGCGTGCCGTTTGTTTCATCGGCTCATCGCCTTCCTTGAGCAGCTCGTTGAGCAGTGCAATCGCGCTGTCGAGGTCGCCGTCATCAATGCAGGTTTGCGCCTGTTCGAGCTTTACGGATCCGCCGCTGTGCAGCTCCTCCGGCGTTTGCAAATCCAGCGGTTCCAGTGCCAGTGGCGGCGAATCAGCAAATTCATTGAGGAAGTTATCGTCCAGCGGCTGGGCATCCGCCTCGGCGATCCACTCAAGCTCAGCGTCCTCACTGTCCGCTGTTTCCGGCAGGGCAAAATCCTGCGGCAGCACTTGCAGGCTGGCACCGAAGGCGGACGCGTCTGTCGGCGCTGGCGCGGTGGCCGCACGGCTGTCTTCCAGATCCCAGGTGGAATCCATCGACAAGGCGTCCAGGTTCAGTTCGAAGTCATCTTCCGCTGGCGCAGGTTCGGGCGCGGCAGCAACGACAGGTGCTGCGCTGGCGACCGCCGGTACGATCGGCGCCAACGATACCGCACTGGTCAATTTTGGATGACGCTGGCGAATTTCCTGTAACCGCTGCTCATCAACCCCGAGCTGGCGCATATGGTTTTCCTGCAATTCAAAGGCTGTGCTATCGCCCTGGCGCCCCAGCACTTCGAGCAATTGCAGGCCAAGATCAACCCGCTCCGGTTCCTTTTGCAAGGCATCGCGTAACAGCCCGGTTGCTTCGCCGAGCCGGCCATAAGCCAGATAGATTCCCACTGCCTCCAGCACATCGCCCGCCGCCGGCTCTTCTCGATGATCGGCAGAGGCGTGCGTCCTGACCGGCTCCGCGCTTGCGCTCGCATCAACGTCAGGTTCGCCAGGCAGCGCCGCGAATGGCAGCGGTTCGGCGCTGGACGCCTGTTGTTGCCGTCGACGGTGAATAAACAGTGCGGCCAACGCCCCGAGCAGCAGCAACAAACCGCCTAGCAACGGCCAGTTAAAGCCGTCATCGGCGGGTTCGACCGGTGCGGCGACCGGTGCCGGGATTGGCGTTATGACAGGCGCTGGCGGCGCCTTTTGCAGTTCGACCAAGCGGGTTTGCAGATCGCTGATCTGCTTCTTGCCATCGGCAATCAGCACGTCCTGCGCCTGGATTTTCAGATTCTGCTCGTCGAGGATTTTTTGCAGTTGCTGGTTCTGCAACACGCTCGCGGCCAACTGCTCGGCCAGTGCATCGTTGACGGGTGCCGGTGCCGGGGCAACAGGCGCGGTGTCACGCTTGCCTTGCGCGGCCTGCGCGGGCGCAGCCGGTTCAACCGTGGGAAAGCCGGAAGACTGCGGGCGCGGATCCGGCTCATCGGTGGCCGGCACGATACCGGGGGAACCCGGTGGATCGATCAGCACGGTGTATTCGCGCAGCAAGCGGCCGTTGGGCTGACTGAGCTGTACGAGGAAATTCAAATAGGGTTCGTTGACCGGTTTACTCGAGGTCACCCGGATCATCTGCCGATTGCCGTGCAGGATCGGCGTGAACTTGAGGTCATTGAGGAAGAACACTCGCTCAACCCCGGCCTGGCCGAATTCGTCGGCCGTGGCCAGGCTCACGGAGAGATCGTTTTGTGTCAGCCCGCCAACATCGACCAACGCGATGTCGGCCTTGAGCGGCTGATTGAGGGCGGAATGAACAGTGATGTCACCCAGCCCCAACGCCATCGACCAGGTCGAATAGCTGAATACGCCAGCGATCAGCAACCATTTGGCGCCACCGCGCAGTACCACGTGCCGACTTGCGAGCATGAGCATCCCTTAAATAAGCAAAACCGACTTCTATGCGTTCGCACATCCGGTACGAACACGATATTGCCCAGTAGTTCTTATAGTCTGCTCAGCGCGATCTCTCAAAAAAACGGCAGCGGGTTGTGCCTCAAGATTTTTCCAGATTACCCAGAATATGCCCGTGAACCCGCATGCAGACCTTTAAATCCGCCTCGTCGACGCCTTCGAACAATTCGTGACGCAGCTGCGTGGCAATCGTTTCGATTTGTTCGATCAGCGGCAGGGCCGGCGCACAGAGAACGATTTTTTTCGCCCGACGGTCTTCCATCACGGACTGGCGTTGCACCAGGCCCTGGCTTTCCAGACTATCAAGCAAGCGTGCAAGGGTCGGACCTTCGACACCGACGCTCTGCGCCAGCTCACGTTGGGTCGGCGCCTCTTCAAAGCGCGCCAGATGCAGCAGCACCAGCCAGCGCGCCTGGGACAGCCCCAGGCCGGCCAGCCGGCGGTCCAGTTCGGCACGCCAGCCACGGGACATCTGGGCCAGTTGCATGCCAAAGCGGTGTTGATCGGTTAACGGCATAAAACACTCACGGTTAGACTGAAAAATAAAGAATTTCTAATTATTAGCCAGCTAAGCATGAGCTGCAGTTATAGGCAAGTGGCGGTCTGTACTGAATCGTTACATCTTGAAAGCCCCTCACCCTAGCCCTCTCCCAAAGGGAGAGGGGACTGAATGAGGGATGCTTCAGGATTACGCCGACCTGATCCTGCTTTACCGAATCCATAATCGACTGGTTCTCTCAGGTCGATGTCAAACCCCAGACACCTCGGTCGGCCCCCTCTCCCAAAAGGAGAGGGGACTGAATGGGGGATGCTTCAGGGTTACGC
>NZ_JBIVGT010000004.1:86241-112309 GCF_044748825.1 Pseudomonas sp. NPDC089741
ATTACGCCGATCTGATCCTGCTTTACCGAATCCATAATCGACTGGTTCTTTCAGGTCGATGTCAAACCCCAGACACCTCGGTCGGCCCCCTCTCCCAAAAGGAGAGGGGGCTGAATGGGGGATGCTTCAGGGTTACGCCGATCTGATCCTGCTTTACCGAATCCATAATCGACTGGTTCTTTCAGGTCGATGTCAAACCCCAGACACCTCGGTCGGCCCCCTCTCCCTCGGGGAGAGGGCTGGGGTGAGGGCTGGCGGCCAACCTACATCTCGAATTCCGATTGCAGCGCAGCCCGCACGCAGTAAAGCACGCCCTCTGGAACCCGGCCGGCGAACAACTCGGCAATTTCGGCGACCGACGGCAACTCGCCTTCGCCATCGAGGAACGCGTCCTGCACTTCGCCCATCAGTTCTTCAGGCAAGTCCAGCGCCTGTTCCAGCGACAATTGCTGCTTGCCGATGGCTTCGGCGAGCATGGTGTAGACGTTCTTTTCCGAGCACTGCAACTGACCGGCGATTTGCAGCGGCGTCATGCCGGCGCGGGCCAGCGTGATCAGTTCGTGGCGTACGTCGGCCACCGCTTTCGGCGCCTCGACTGCGCCGCCAAGCACTTCGAGGAAGGCCTCGCCGTAGCGCTCCAGTTTGCGTGCGCCGACGCCGCTGACCGTGGCCATTTCCGCCAGCGAGGTCGGCTGACTGCGGAGCATTTCCAGCAGCGTCGAGTCGGGGAAGATGACGTACGGTGGTACGCCGTGTTCTTCGGCGAGTTTGCGCCGCAGCGCACGCAGCGCTTCCCACTGTTCGCGCTCTTCGCCGCGCACCAGTTGGCTGGCCGGGCTCTTGCTGTTGCTCTTGGCGGCGACTTGCGGCTTCAGATCGCGGCGCAGCTCCAGGCTCACTTCGCCCTTGAGCAATGGCCGGCAACTGTCGTTGAGACGCAGACCGCCGTAGCCTTCGTGATCGACATCGGCCAGACCACGCGCCACCAACTGGCGGAACAGCGAGCGCCATTCGCTCTCGCTCAGCGCTTTGCCCACGCCCCACACCGACAGGTGCTGATGGCCGAAGCTGCGGATCTTTTCGTTGTCCTTGCCCAGCAGCACATCAACCAGATGGCCGACGCCATATCGCTGGCCAGTACGGAAAATCGCTGACAACGCCTGACGTGCAGGCTCGGTGGCATCCCAGGTCTGCACGCCATCGACACAGTTGTCGCAATAGCCACACGGCTCGGGCATGTCTTCATCGAAATACGCCAGCAGGGTCTGTCGACGGCAGCGGGTTTCTTCGCAGAGCGAGAGCATCGCGTCGAGCTTGTGCTGCTCCAGACGCTTGTGCCGCTCGTCGCCTTCAGAGTTCTGCAGCATCTGCTTGAGCATCACCACGTCTTGCAGACCGTAAGCCATCCACGCATCCGCCGGCAGGCCATCGCGGCCACCACGACCGGTTTCCTGGTAATACGCTTCAAGCGACTTCGGCAGATCAAGGTGGGCGACAAAACGTACGTTGGGCTTGTCGATGCCCATGCCGAACGCCACGGTGGCGACCATGATCAGGCCTTCCTCGTTGAGGAAGCGCTTCTGGTTGAACGCCCGCAGATCGTTGGGCAGACCGGCGTGGTACGGCAACGCCGGAAAACCCTGTTCGCTGAGGAACGTCGCCACCTCCTCGACTTTCTTGCGCGACAGGCAATAGACGATGCCGGCATCACTGCGCCGCTCGGCGAGGAACGCCAGCAACTGCTTGCGTGGCTGCTCTTTAGGAACGATGCGGTAAAAGATGTTTGGGCGGTCGAAGCTCGACAGAAAGCGCTCGGCGTTCTGCAGATGCAGGCGGGTGACGATTTCTTCGCGGGTGCGCTTGTCGGCCGTCGCGGTCAGGGCGATGCGCGGCACGTCGGGGAACAGCTCCGCCAACTGGCCCAGTTGCAGGTATTCCGGACGGAAGTCGTGGCCCCATTGCGATACGCAGTGCGCTTCGTCGATGGCGAACAAAGCGATATTCAGCCCTTGCAGGAACGACAGCATGCGCGGCTGCACCAGACGCTCGGGCGCCAAGTACAACATCTTCACTTCACCGCGTTTGATCCGCGTGGCGAGATCGCGCTGCTGCTCGGCACTCAGTGTGGAGTTCAACGCCGCTGCCGCCACACCCAGCTCTTCGAGGGTGGCGACCTGATCGTCCATCAAGGCGATCAACGGCGACACCACCACCGCCAGGCCATCGCGCAACAGCGCCGGGACCTGGAAGCACAGCGACTTGCCGCCACCGGTAGGCATCAAGACCAGCGCATCCCCGCCGCTGGCCACGCGCTCAATGATTGCACCCTGACGGCCACGGAAACTGTCGTAGCCGAAGATGTCCTTGAGGACGCGTTGAGCCTGTTCGAGCATAAAAACTCCAAAAATCTACTGAAACATCCCTGCACAGGCTGGTTCAGGACAGCCAGGGCTGCTTAAACAAAACGTAAGAGCGCATTGCAATGACAGCCGCAACACGGGCAGGGAGCGCAAAACGCGGCAGTATACCCGAGCCCTCCCCTGCACAGGGCGACACCCGTCGATACAATCTAAGATGCGCCCCTGTAGGAGCTGCCGAAGGCTGCGATCTTTTGATCTTTAAAAAACAACATCAAAAGATCGCAGCCCTTGGCAGCTCCCACAAAGATGTAGGGCAAATCTGCCGTGCGGCTGGCTTGAGCGCGCAAGAAGGCCTAGAATTCCCGCATTGTTTATTCCCCCAAGGTAGCCCCGTAATGTCCTTCGCTGAGCAACTGACCCGCCTGCAAGTCTTTCTCGATGCCGACGAGCTGCACGACGAGGCGCTGGATTACGTGGCCGCGCACGGTTATCTGACCGCGCTGTCGATCTGCGCCGAAGACGTACCGGAGCGTGAGTGGATCGACGCCCTGTTCTCTGAAGAGCCGCATTACAGCAGCGACGCCCAGCGTGCAGAAATTGAAGCCACGCTGATCGGCCTCAAGGCGCACATCGCCCGTCAACTGGCCTCGGATGAAGAATTCGAGCTGCCATGTGACCTCGATCTCGGCGAAGAGCCGGACGACTCCGAACTGCGCGGCTGGTGCATCGGTTTCATGGAAGGCGTGTTCCTGCGCGAAGCAGCCTGGTTCGAAACCGCTGAAGAAGAAGTCAGCGAAATGCTCCTGCCGATCATGGTCGGTTCGGGCCTGTTCGACGAACAGCCAGAGTTCGAAGACATCGCCAAGGATGCCAACCTGATGGACGACATGATCGTGCAGATCCCGGAAGCCCTGACCGCGCTGTACCTGCTGTGCCAGGCACCCGACGAAAAACCGGCGATCCTCAAGCCACGTCACCACTAAGATCCGGCCTATGGACAACCCCATAGGCAACCGCTCTCTGATGTTGCGCTACTTGCTGCTGGCCTTCGGCTGGCTCAGCGTGGCATTGGGGGTGATCGGGATCTTCCTGCCTGTCCTGCCCACCACGCCCTTCCTCCTGCTCGCCGCAGCCTGCTTCGCGCGCAGCTCTCCGCGTTTCTATCAATGGCTGGTCGAACATCCACGACTGGGGCCATGGATCCGCGATTACCTCGATGGCAACGGCATTCCGCTCAAGGGCAAGGTCTACGCGATCGGGCTGATGTGGGCGAGCATTCTGTTCTCGTGTTACCTGGTGCCACTTCCGTGGGCGCGGGGGTTCATGTTGACGAGTGCGGTGTTGGTGACGATCTATATCCTTCGGCAGAAGACGTTGCGCAAATCCTGATGCCTCCTTGTCTTCAAACAGAACTGTTTAAAAGACACCCAGCAGAAGCTGCCGCAGGCTGCGATCTTTTGATGTTGCTCTTCAAAACAAGATCAACAGATCGCAGCCTGCGGCAGCTCCTACAGGGGCTGGTTTCAAGTTTGGGAAATCCATAATCGCTCCCACCCGCTTGACCATTCGTCTTAAACGTTTGCTTACCTGTCAGATCTGACAGTAGGCGGTGCCGGTCAGTGCGGTTCTAATCGATGGAGATCAGTGCGCCCCCCAGGGCATCCGCCTCCCCGACGATGGGTTATTGCTCATGAGCCAGACAACCAGCAGCGCCAATGCTTCAGAAGAACAGGTCGTCATCTTTCCACCACCGTCCGGCGACGTCGGCGTGCTAGCGGTACCACCGCCGTATGTCATCGGTTACAAGCCGCTGAGCGATGGTGCGCAGGGGGTCAACTACAGCATGGTACACAGCGATGTTCAGGGCTTGCTGGTGTACATCCTCAGCTATTTGCAGATGACTGTCGGTGACCATATCGATGTTTTTCTCGGCGATAAGTTAATCCCCGTGGCCTCGTTTTTTATAACCGCCGAACATTTCGATGCCGACGGTGTTGTGGCCCGAGATGTGCCTTTCTACATCCCGGCCAGTGTCATGTTGTCCAAGTATTCTCAGCCGGGAAATCAACCGTTCTTTTTCACTGTGAAGCGCATCAGCGGTAACACCGAAAGCTCAACGCCCTATCAGCTGTACTACAAAAGTTTTCCGCCGGGCAATCCGGACACCGACGGTGGCAAGCCATTCAACCAGGGCCTGCCGCTGCCCGTCACCTCGGAAACGATCATTGACCAGAGCGTGATCGATACCGGCATGACCGTGACGATCAAAAGCTACCTGCATCAAGCGCTGGAGGATCTGGTGACACTCGCCTTCGGGACACTGACGCTGATGTTCAAAGTCACCAATGCGACGGCAGATATCGTTTTTGAACTGACACCGGAACAACTCGCCAAATTGCCGCCAAGCGATTCGCTGGTGGTGCGCTATCAGTTGACCGACAAAGTGCACAATCAGAGCGGCTGGTCGGATGCACGGCTCCTGCAAAGCAAACCGGGAACTATATTGCTGCCAGCTCCGGCAGTCGAAAGGACACCGGGCAACATACTCAATCATGACCTGCTCTTTGGTGGACCGGCGCGGGTCGTGATTGTCCTCAGCAATTATGCAAAGAATGACCAGTTGCAACTGACTCTGCAGGGCCTCACGGAAACGGGCGAAGCGGTCACGTTCACGTACACCCGGTCCCTGGACGGGATGAACAGCGTGATTTATTTTGAAATCGAGAATGAGCGCGTGCTGGCGCTCATCCGGGGTTCCCTGCGACTGACTTACACCCTCAGCGCAGGAGGCACTGGCGCACCGCAACTGTCCAAACCGACCAATATCACCATCCAGGGCGGCGCCTTTACGCTACGTCCACCGATGATCGAACAGGTTGTGGAAGACGAACTGCCTGCCAACATCAGCATGGCGAAGGTGTTCATTCCCGATTACTGGGCCTTGAAAACCGGTGCGTCGGTGCAGCTGTATTGGCAGGTCACCGATCCACTCGGGGTCACGCTTCGCTATATTTTCGGGCGCACCATTACTGACCCCGACCTGCCGCTGAGCTTTGATGCAGGTAGCCGTTACATCGCACCTTTCGCCGGCAGTCCTCTGACGGTGCACTACAAGGTGACCAACCCAGGGCGCGCGCCGGTGCAATCACCGCTGCTGGAACTGCGGATCGGCAAGGCCAGCGAGCCGCCGCTGGAACACGACCTGACGAATTTTGACCAATACGGCTGGAATGGCTGGCGTCGGGGTCCCGCAACACTGCCGAATGACTGGACCATCGTGTTCGAACAAGGCAACTACAGGGCGCAAAACTACACCTACAGCAACAACTCGGCGGGCGTTGTGCTGCAGAAACAATTCGCCAATCTGAAGCCCGGTGGCCGGTATTCGTTGACGATCAACTGCATCCGTTTTCGCGGTGAATATGCTGCACCGTCGCTGTCGCTGAGTGCCGGGGGCGTTGCCATTGCCGGGCCGGTGACCCTCAAAGACCTGGCCTGGACAACCTTGTCAGGCAACTTCGTCGCCAGCGCCAGCGAGATGACTCTGGCCATTGTCAGTCATGTCAATTCGGGGGTCGGCAACGATTATCAGGTGGACAATCTGGCAGTGCAGTTGCTCGACTTCTAGCGCCTGAAGCGCACGCCACAACAAAACAGCACGCTCCTGCAAGAGCTGCCGCAGGCCGCGATCTTTTGATGTTGTTGTAAAAGACAAGATCAAAAGATCGCGGCCTGCGGCAGCTCCTACAGGGGGCAGGTTCAGGTTTGGAAAATCGATTACCGGACCACTCCGGGCGGCCTCAGCTTGACCATTCGTATTAAACGTTTGCTTACCTGTCAGATCTGACAGTAGTCAGCCGCTGCTACCTGATGTGAGATGAGCCACGTCCGTCCGGCCAGTCTCCTCACGCAAGGTACCCACCATGGATATTCAGTCATCAATATTGAACGCCATCTTTGAGCTGTTTCCGGTGCACGTGCCTGGGTGGGTTTCGCCGATCAAACCGCCGGAACGTGCCAATGGCGGCATCCCCCGGTCGCTGTACGACGACAAAGACTCAGGACTTCAAGTAGTGAGTGATCCGTGGTCTGAACTGCAACGACGCAACCAGCTCATGGAGGCGTTCGATTCGGTGGCCCTGTATGTCAATGACGCGCCTACTTCAGTGGCCGGGGCCATCGTGCAACCCGGCGACGAGCAAAAACGCATCTCGCTGAATGTCCCTCACGGACACTTGGTTCACGGCGTCAATCGCCTGTATTACAAGGTCACCCGGCTCAGTGGCAACGTCGAAACCTCGCGCGACCTGCTCGTGCTCTATCATCTGCGCCCACCTGCCAACCTCAATCTGGTGATTCCGCCCGATGTGCTCACCAACGGTGTCAGTGCCGCACGGGCGGCGCAGGGAGTTATATTCGGTTTCACCTACAACACCGCGCAAGCCTATGACCTCGTGCGCTTTCGGATTGGCAACGAGTCATTCACCAAAGAAGTCACCGACCCACCGACTCCGCTGACCATCACACTGTTTACCGCGGACTT
Source organism: Pseudomonas sp. NPDC089741 (assembly GCF_044748825.1). Lineage (NCBI taxonomy): Bacteria > Pseudomonadati > Pseudomonadota > Gammaproteobacteria > Pseudomonadales > Pseudomonadaceae > Pseudomonas > Pseudomonas sp. NPDC089741. Next base: position 93,145 of record NZ_JBIVGT010000004.1, read on the forward strand.
CCTGAAAGTCGGTGACGGCAAGATAGCCGTCGACTTCCTGGTGATCGACCAGTTGGGCAATTCTGCCACCTCGGGAACCAAGACCCTGGACGTGCACGTCGCCCGTCTTGACCTGCGACCTCCGACGGTCATCGGCCAGACCGGCAACAATTTCAGCCCGACCCAAACACAAATTCGCGTGGCGATCCCAACTGGCTTATTGCCCACCTATCTGCTGTTCGTGGACTGGATCGGGGCGACGGCAGTCGCCGGTGGCTCCTATACCAGCCCGCAACGGCTGGTCAGTGCCGGACTGGAAATCGCCGTACCGCGTTCGGTACTGGCCTATAGCCTGGGCCAAACCGTCAGCGTGACTTACACCATCATCCGCGATGGCGTATCCACCACATCACCGGCGCTGCTCTTGAACATTCTGGTAATGCCGGCAGCCGCGCTGATTACGCCGAAGATCATCGAAGCCGACGCTAATAACGTACTGGACGTCAACGCGCTCGGCACCAATGCTGCGACGATCCACGGCTTGCTGTGGACGCTGATCGAAGTCGGTCAACAGGTCTGGCTGACACTGGAGGGGAAAAAGGCCGATGGTAGCGCGCATAACCTGACGGTGTGGAATGGTGGGGGGAGCAAAGTAAACCAAAAATGGGTGAATGAGGGATTCTGGCCCCGCACGTTTGCCAACAGCTACCTGAAGCTGCTGGGCGACGGGTCCACCCTGACACTCAAGTTCAAGGCAGCGTTTGATCAGAGCAACGTCGAAGCCAACGCAGTGGTGTTTCCAGATCGCGTCTACAGCATCAGATCGATTGCGCTGATTGCGCCAACCATTACCTCGGTAAAAGACTTGAGTGGCTGGGAGATCGCCGATAACGGCTACACCGTGCACACCAGTGTGACCGTCAGCGGCACCGCGCCTGCCGGCCACGAAGTGGAGGTCTTGGTTGGCAGCGTGTCCAAAGGTAAGGTCAAAGCGGGGTCGGACGGATCATGGAGTTTCACGATTACCGGCCTGACACTCAATGTGCTGCACAGCATTAAAGCGGTCGGAAAATACGGCAGCAATCCCTCGTCGAATGTGAGAAGACTGACCATCGTGTTTAGCCAAAGGCCTGTCATTACGGCCGCGCATGATTCCAAAGGGCAGCCAATCGCCAATGGCGGCACCACGTCCGATACCAGCGTCAAATTGACGGGCACGGCCAATGCGTTCCTGCAAGTCGAGATCTTTAATGGCACGACGTCAAAGAGCAAAGTCACGGCCGATGCCAGTGGCAAATGGACATTGACTGTCACGGGGCTCGCGCTGACCAATCACGTGTTTACTGCTAAAGCGTTGTATGGATCTGGCACCGTGTCGCCACCGTGGACTGTGGTTGTGGCGCAGCAGGGTGTGGCTCCAACGATCATCTCGCTGAGGGGCTCGCCCAGCAACGTTGAAGTCCCCAACAACGGCTCCACCCCCGACACCACGCTAGTGATCGGTGGCCAGGGTCAGGGCGGACAGAGAGTCGAGTTACGTGACAACGGCGTAGTTGTAGTGAGTTCTATTGCTGTCAATTCAGCGGGAAGCTGGACGTCTACGTTAGGCGGTGTTGCACAGGGGAGGCACAGCTACACAGTGAGGGCACTTTATGGAAGTGGAGCTCAGTCCGCCGCTCGGATTTTGACTGTCATTGCTGAATTGAAAGTGACCCCTCACATTTTGAACTTGCCCGGGCGCATCTACTTTCCGCCAGCCTCATTAGGTTGGGTTCGCAAAGGCGTCGCTGATAACACCACTGCCACCTGTTTGATCAGTGGCGGGCAAGCACCTTACCGAATCGAAAATAATGCCCCCCATATTGTCTCAGCATCGATAAGTGGCGCGAACATTCACCTTTCATCCATGGGCAATGGCGTGGCAAACATTAAGGTGATAGATCAAGCGAATAAAACATTTTCCGTTCAAGTAAATGTCTCTCAAGTATACGAAGTCATCGAGAACCCATCGCTGATGACGGCCTCCCAGATGATTGCCTGGGCTCAAAGTGTTGGTGCCACGCCGTTTTACCAAATGATAATGAACGCAACCTGGGCTGGCCCACAGGGGAAAATATACTGGCGTGGGGAATATGAGTCCGCGACAACTGGTTTGGCATTCAGTTATGACAATGGCATAGCAGGATGGCGCCCGTTGGGCTTCGGTAACTCTCCATCAATCCTCTATCCGGCGGTGGCGACCAGGCTAAAACGATAACCGTAATCAAAAGCCGGACGTAGGAAAGTCTGGAGTTGCCGGGCTGAATGAACACTCGCTGAGTTATCAAGTGTCAGTCCCGGCCCTTCGCGAGGCGGCTCACGCCCACAGTGGAATGCGCTGATCTGTGATGAGCGAAACTGCTCGCGAAGGCTGATTCCCGGGCAACACCTCCCGTCAGACAGAAAAACCCGGCGCCCCATTCAACCGGGGCGGCGGGTTTGTCGTTTGAGGCCTCGATCAAACCGTATCCACCTTCAACGAATGATCATTCAGCATCCCGCTGATGATCGTCGCCGTGTCGTGCCCGCTGGCGATCATCCCGCCCGCCCCCGGAGTCACGCCGTAGTGGCTGGCGAGGTTGACGCCGGCGAGGTCGATGGTCTGGTTCGGCGTGGCGCCGGCCATGGCGCTGACGTCGATGCTGGTCATCACCGAGGCGCCGCTGCCGGAGACGGTGAAGTGCAGGTAGTCGTCGAGCGACGCGGTGGTGCCGTTTTCGCCCTGCAGCAGTTGCGACAGGTCGAGCTTGTCGGTGCCGGGGGTGAAGTCGGTGATGGTGTCGTGGCCACTGTTGCCCTTCAGGTACTGGAAGGTATCGGCACCTGGCCCGCCGGTCAGGGTGTTGTTGCCCATGCCGCCGATCAGCAGGTCGTCGCCGCCGCCACCGTTGAGGATGTCGTTGCCGAGGCCGCCGTTGATCACGTTGTTATTGTTGTCGCCGGTCAACGTGTCGTTGAAGTTGGAGCCGACAAGGTTTTCGATACCGGTGAGGGTATCGGTGCCAGCGCCAAGGGTGTTTTGCGCACCGAGCAGACCGAGATTGACGGTGACCCCGGCCGTGGCGTGGGCGTAGCTCGCGGTGTCGATGCCGGTGCCGCCGTCGAGCAGGTCATTGCCCGGGCCGCTGTAGAGCAAGTCATTGCCGGCGCCGCCATGCAGTTCGTTGTTGCCTGAGCCTGCGGTGAGCACATCGTTGCCGTCGCCGCCATTGAGGATGTTGTCCCCCGTCCCTGCCACCAGAACGTCATCGCCGGAGGTACCGGTGAGGGTATGGCCGTCCTGATACGTGATGGTCACGTTGGCGGTGTCGCTGCCACCGTGGTTGTCGTTGGCGGTGTAGGTGCCGTGGTAATCCGGCGTGACATCGTGCGCTCCGGCGTAGTTGACCGTCATGGTCAGTTGATAATTTTCCGCCGCGCCGGTGTTGCTGCCACTGGTATTGGTGATGTTGGTGATGTGGATCTGATAGGTGCCATCGGCGCTGGCCGTGATAGTGCCGCCGTCGGCAATCGTCACGAACGCACCACCGTTGAGCGAATACTCCATGGTGATGTGCCCGGCCGCCAGGTTGTGGTCGAGGTTGAGGGTCTCGCCCTGTTTCAGTTTGACGGTGATCAGGTCTTCATCGTTGGCATTGGCGGTGGTCACCGCGCCGAGGTAGCCGCTGACCACCAGCATGGCGGTCAGTGCCGCCGTATTGGCCGCAAACGAACTGCGCACGTCTGCCAGGCTCTGATTGGCGGCGGTGTTGCCGGTGCCGGCGAAGCTGATCGCACCGGTGCCGGTGAAGTCCGCGCCCTTCGCCGCCCAACCGGTGTTGAACGTGGTCGGTGAGGCGTTGAGCGTATCGCCATTGGGGTCGGTGTCGTTGGCCAGCAGCAACTCGCCCGGCACCACGACATTGCTCGACAGCACGTTGGTGATGACGTGATCGTCGACTGCCACTGGCGGCGCATTGGGGATCACTTTCACGGTCAGCGTCGAACTGGCGAGGTCGCCGTCGTTGTCGCTGACGGTGAAGCCGATGTTCTCGGTGATGACCACGGCGGTGGTTTTCTGCGAGGTGTAGGTGTAGTCGCCGGTGTCGAGGTTGATCACCAGGGTGCCGCTGTTGTTGGTGGCAATGCTCACCGTGTTGTTCACGGTGTTGAAGGTACCGTGATTGGCGCCACCGGTTGCGGTCAGCGAGCCTTGGCCGCTCAGGGCTTTCGGATCGTAGGTGTAGGTGGTGCCGTCGACGACGATGGATTTGATGAAACCGCCATCGGCGCCGAACGTACCGCCTTCGCCCAGCAACGAGCCGGTGACCGGCGCGCCCTGCACGGTGCCCGAGAGCACCGAGTTGAGCTGATTGAGGTCGGTGACCACCACCGCATCGGTGTTGGTGTGGCTGATGCCGTCATAGGCCAGCGGGTCGAGGTTGGCGTTGCTGACGCCGCTGCCGAGGCCGATCGCGTAGTTCTTGATGTTGTTGGCATCGAGGAAGTTTTTCAGCGCGGCTTCATCGCTGGTGCCGATGTCTTGACCGGTGGTGGGTTTGCCATCGGAGAAGAAGTAGCCGACGTTCTGCGCCCCGGTGAGTTTGCCAGAGGTATTGAACGCGGTTTGCAGCGCGGCCACGGCGGCGTCGTAGTTGGTGCCGCCACCGGCATTCAGGCCGGCGAGCAGCGTCTTGGCAGTGGCGACATCGACCCATACCGAGGTGCGGTCGGTGGCGTTGCTGCTGAAGGTGACCAACTGCACTTTGACATCGCCCAGATCATCGTACTTGTCGAGCAAGGCGCTGATCGCCTGCTTGGCCAGATCCAGCCGAGACAGGCCCGGCACACCCGAGGCGTCGGCCATACTGCCGGAAATGTCGAGAACGATGAGGATGTTGGAGTCGATCTCCACCGCCGCCACCGAACGATCCGACGCCACCGCTTTTGGCACATCGTCGACGATGTTGACGACGAGGGTGCTGGTGGTGCTGTTGCCCAGCGCATCAGTGGCTTTGTAGGTGAAACTTTCGCTCAGGGTGTTCGCCCCGTCGTTCGCGTTCGGCGTGGTTTTCGGCGCCGAGGTCAGCGTGTAGGTGTAGGTGCCGTCGGCGTTGAGCTGAATCTGCCCATAGGCGCCGGTGGCGCTGCCGACCAGGGTGTAGGTGATCGCCCCACTGCCGCCGGTGACGGCGCCGACCAGCGTGCCGGTCGCGGTTTCACCGGTATTGGTCGGATCGCTGCCGGTGACCGTACCGGGGGCCAGATCCTGGCCGTCCTTGGTCAGGTCGAGGGCTTTCTCGTAAACCGTCACGTCCTGATCGACCGAGGCCACCAGTTTGCTGTCAGCGACGTTGATGGTGATGGTCGTGGTGCTTTCATCGCCGTCGCTGTCGCGGATGGTATAGGTGAAGGTATCGGTGGCGCCCGGTGGGCTCACCGAGTTCGGGTTGCTGTGATAGACAGCGTTGCCCAAGGCATCGAGGGTCAGGTAGCCGAAGTTACCGTTGATGTTGCTGTTGAGGCCGCCGATCGCCGAAGTGCCGGTGTTGCTGCCGGCGCGCACGCCCACCACCGCGCCGCCCGCCGCCGCGCCATCCGCACCGGTAACGTCGTTGCCCAGCACGCTGATGTTGACCGTACCGCCTTCAGCCACCGACCCGGTATCCGCTTTGGCCGTCGGCAAGTCATCGATGATGTTGACGTTGATCTGGCCGCTGGCAGTGCTGCCATCGGTGTCTGTCGCCACCACGTTGAAGTTCTCGGTGAGGCTATTCGCGCCGTTGCCGGTCGGGTGCGCTTCGTTATCGACCAAGGTGTAGCTGTAGCTCACCACGCCGGTCGTCGCGTTGTAGCCGGTGACGGTGAACGTGCTGCCCAGCGGCGAGGTAACGGATTGCGGGAACCCTGCCGCGACACCGTTGGTGACCACGGCGATACCGCCGACGGTAAGACTTTGCAGACCATCGAGGGCGGTGACGGTAAAGGTGCCGCTCTGGGTCAGCGCCGGCGTATCGGGGCTGGTGCCGTCGCTGAGGTTTTTCTCGTAGACGGTGAGTTCGCCGCCGTTGACGTCGAGGCCGTTGAGCACCACCGGATCGTCGTTGTTGTGGATGTTCAGCACCAGGTTGGCGGTGCTGGTGTCGCCATCGGCATCGGTCAGGGTGTAGGTGAACGTCTCGGTGCCGTTGCCGCCGCCGTGCAGGTTCTTGAAGTCGGCATCGTTGGGATTCAGCGTGTAGGTGTAAGTCCCGTTGGCGTTGAGCACCAGCGTGCCGTAGGTCCCGGTGAACGTACCGGCGGTGATCGGCCCGGCATTCGGCCCGGTCGCCACCACATCCGCGCCTTGCACGTCGTTGGTCAGCACGTTGCCGGTCAGGGTCAACTGGCTTTCCGAGGCGCTGTTGGCGTTGCTGTCGTTCACGGCTTTGGGCACGTCATCGACGATGCTGACGACGATGCTGCTGGTGACGACGTTGCCCAGCGAATCGGTGGCCTGATAGGTGAAGGTTTCAGTCAGCGTGTTGGCACCGTCGTCGGCGTGCGGCGTGGTGGTCGCTGGCGACGTCAACGTGTAGGTGTAAGTGCCGTTGGGATTGAGGACGATCTGCCCGTAGTTGCCGGTGGCACTGCCGACCAGCGCATAGCTGATCGCACCGACCGCACCAGTGACCGAACCGACCAGCGTGCCGGACGCGGTTTCGCCGGTGCTGGTCGGGTCGCTGCCGATGACCGTGCCCGGCGCCAGGTCGGCGCCGTCCTTGGTCAGGTCGAGGGCTTTCTCATACACCGTGACATCGGTGTCGCTGGTCGCACTCAGCTTGCTGTTGGAGACATCGATGGTGATGGTGGTAGTGCTTTCGTCACCATCGGAATCGCGCACGGTGTAGGTGAACACATCCACCGCGCCCGGGCCGCTCACCGCATTGGGATTGCTGTGGTAGACGGCGTTGCCGTTGGCGTCCAGCGTCAGGTAGCCGTAGGTGCCGTTGATGTTGCTGTTGAGGCCACCGATGGCCGATGTCGAGGTGTCGGCACCTGCGCGCACGCCGACCACCGCGCCGGTGACGGCCGGCCCGTCAGCGCCGCCGATGTCGTTATCCAGCACATTGCCGCTGACGGTGCCGCCCTCCACCACCGACGCCGCGTCGGCATGGGCGCTCGGCAAGTCATCGACGATGTTGACGTTGATCTGCCCGCTGGCGGTGCTGCCATCGGTGTCGGTGGCGACGACGTTGAAGTTCTCGGTGATGCTGTTGGCGCCGTTGCCGGTTGGGTGCGCATCGTTATGGTCAAGGGTGTAGCTGTAGCTGACGACCCCGGTGGTGGGGTCGTAGCCGGTGATGGTCAACGTGCTGCCAAGTGGCGTGACAATCGACTGCGGGAAGCCTGCGGCCACGCCACCGGTGACCACGTTGATGCCGCCCACGGTCAGGGTTTGCAGGCCGTCGAGTGCGGTGACGGTGAAGGTGCCGCTCTGGGTCAGCGCCGGAACGTCGGGGCTGGTGCCGTCGCTGAGATTTTTCTCGTAGACGGTGAGTTCGCCGCCATTCACATCGAGGCCGTTGAGAGTCACCGGATCGTCGTTGTTGTGGATCTGCAAGACGAGGTTGGCGGTGCTGGTGTCGCCATCGGAATCGGTGATGGTGTAGGTGAAAGTTTCAGTGCCGTTGCCACCGCCATGCAGACCTTTGAAGTCGGCATCGTTCGGGTTCACGGTGTAGGTGTAAGTGCCGTTGGCGTTGAGCACCAGCGTGCCGTAAGTGCCGGTAAAAGTACCGGCGGTGATCGGCCCAGCATTGGGGCCGGTTGGCACGCGGTCGGCGCCTTGCACATCGTTGTCGAGGACGTTGCCGACTAGCGTGAGTTGCGTTTCCGATGCAGTGCCGGTGTTGCTGTCGTTCACGCCTTTTGGCAGGTCGTCGATGATGTTCACATCGAGGGTCGCGTTGGCGGTGGTGCCGTTGTCATCGACCACAGTGACGGCGAACTGCTCAGGCAGATTGTTCGCGCCGTTGGCGGTCGGATGCGCGTCGTTGTGATCGAGGGTGTAGCTGTAGCTGACGACGCCCGTGGTGGCGTTGAATCCGGTGATTGTGAGCGTGCTGCCCAGCGGTGTCGTCACCGATTGCGGGAAACCTGCGGCCACACCATTGGTGACTACGGCAATGCCGCCGATAGTCAGCGTGGTCACGCCGTCCAGCGCGGTGATGGTGAACGTGCCGTTTTGCGTCAGCGCGGTGGCATCCGGCGTGCTGCCGGTGCTGAGGTTTTTCTCGTAGACGGTGAGTTCGCCGCCATTCACATCGAGACCGCTGATGACCACCGGATCGTCGTTGTTGTGGATCTGCAGAACCAGGTTGGCGGTGCTGGTGTCGCCATCGGAATCGGTGATGGTGTAGGTGAAAGTTTCAGTGCCGTTGCCACCGCCATGCAGACCTTTGAAGTCGGCATCGTTCGGGTTCACGGTGTAGGTGTAAGTGCCGTTGGCGTTGAGCACCAGCGTGCCGTAAGTCCCGGTGAAAGTACCGGCGGTGATCGGCCCGGCATTGGGGCCGGTCGGTACGCGGTCAGCACCTTGCACATCGTTGTCGAGGACGTTGCCGACTAGCGTGAGTTGCGTTTCCGATGCAGTGCCGGTGTTGCTGTCGTTCACGCCTTTTGGCAGGTCGTCGATGATGTTCACATCGAGGGTCGCGTTGGCGGTGGTGCCGTTGTCATCGACCACAGTGACGGCGAACTGCTCAGGCAGATTGTTCGCGCCGTTGGCGGTCGGATGCGCGTCGTTGTGATCGAGGGTGTAGCTGTAACTCACCACGCCAGTGGTGGCGTTGAAGCCGGTGATGGTCAGCGTGCTGCCCAGCGGTGTCGTCACCGATTGCGGGAAACCTGCGGCCACACCATTGGTGACTACGGCAATGCCGCCGATAGTCAGCGTGGTCACGCCGTCCAGCGCGGTGATGGTGAACGTACCGTTTTGCGTCAGCGCCGCCGAATCAGGAGCGCTGCCCAGTGCCAGGTTTTTCTCGAAAACCGTGAGCTCACCACCCTCGACGTTCAAGCCGTTGATGATCACCGGATCGTCGTTGTTGTGGATCTGCAGAACCAGGTTCGCTGTGCTTTTATCGCCATCGGAATCGGTGAGGGTGTAGCTGAAGGTTTCAGTTCCATTGCCGCCACCGTGCAGGGCTTTGAAATCTGCATCACTGGTGTTCAGGGTGTAGGTGTATGTGCCGTTGGCATTGAGCACCAACGTGCCGTAAGTCCCGGTGAAAGTACCGGCGGTAACTGGCCCGCTCGGCACACGGTCGGCACCCTGCACGTCATTGCTGAGGACATTGCCGGTCAAGGTCAGCAAGGTCTCCGACGCCGTTGCGCTGTTGCTGTCGTTCACCGCTCTGGGCACGTCGTCGATGATGTTGACGTCGAGCGAACCGGTGGCGCTGTCGCCATTGCTGTCGCCGGCCGTCACAGTGAAATGTTCGCTGAGGCTGTTGCTGCCGTCACCGGCCGGATGCGCGTCGTTGCCGTTGAGCGTGTAGCTATAGCTGACCACGCCAGTGCTCGCGTTATAACCGGTGATGGTCAGGGTGTTGCCCAATTGCGTGGTCACCGACTGCGGAAAACCTGCGGTCACGCCGCCGCTGATCACGTTGATGCCGCCGATATTGAGGCTGTTCAGACCATCCGGTGCCGTCACGGTAAAGCTGCCGCTCTGGGTCAGCGCGCCAGGATTGGCTGCCGAACCGGTAGGCAGATTGGCTTCATTGAGGGTCAGTTCGCCCCCGGGCACGGCGAGGCCGCTGAGGGTGACGATGTTGTTGACCGGCGGCGGAATCACCGGCGCCGGCGTGTTATTGCCGTTGTCGATGACCACGTTGTGGCGCTCTTCAGGAAACTCGGGAATACCGCCAAACCCGGCAGTGGGAAAGCCGATACGCGGATCGACGCGTCCGCCGACTTCCGTCAGCAGCACGAAACTGTGTCCGCCACCAGCCTCGCCTGGCACGCCGCCCGGCGCGTTGGGACCGGCGGCAGTGGCTTCAGCGGTTTTGGTCGGGTCGTCACCGGCGGCGATGGCTTTCTGGATCTGCTCGACGTCGGTCATCTGCGCTTCGCTCGGCGTCACCACCTCTGGCGCATTCACGTGGCCCGCCTGATCGGCGAGCAACTGGCCGGTCATCGTCAGGCTGCTGTCGCGACCGAGGGTAAGCTCCTGGCCGTTTTGCAGATGGACGGCGACGGCGCCTTCGGCCCCAGTGATCAGTTGATCGCCGGCAAACAGGCGATCCCCCTCAACCAGAGCGCGACGAGTACCGTCAGCTGCCTGCGCGAAAACCTGACCAATGACTTTAGTGACGGTGCCGATGAGCGTTGCCATGTGAAATCCTCCGCTGCCGACCACCGTCGGCACTGGTAAGCGAAGCAGCCCATGGCTCAATCGGGTTGCCGGAGGTGACGCTCGCACCCTCGACAGTTCGTTTCGCAGTGTCTGTCCGATAAGGAAACTCAAGTGCGATCAAGCACTTGTGAACCCTGATCAAGACAACCCGCCTGCTAGCGCTACGTAACGGTGGTGAATCACCCGAGTGACAAAAATCTGTCGCTCATCGACCGCTACGCGTCCCTCCCCTTCAGCAGTACTTCGCCGTATGTCGCAAAGTGAGTGGAACTTTCCTCAAGCCTTTTTGAGCTCCCTAAAGCGCATGAAACAAAGGCTTTCGTGCTGAACAATGTGCCGGATTTTACAAAGCGCATAAGTTTTTTTCGGCATAAGCCTTATGAAAAATTTTTCTTAGCTACGCTCTAGGATGTTCTTAGCTCTGTTGTTACAAGAGTGAAACGCCTACACCTAAAAATTCCGTCAAATATTTGGCGACAGTAACGTACCATCAGGACTCAGGGAGATGCACCCATGCGCGTTCTAACCCCCCTCTGCAGCGCGGTTTTGCTGGCCATGGCTTGCACTTCTCAAGCCCAGGCCATGAACCTCACCGAAGCCATCCAGAGCACCATTGCCACCCACCCGGAACTTGCTTCGCGCGTGGACGCCCGCCTGTCGGCTGATGAACAAGTGAAAGTCGCCAAGGGCGGCTTCTATCCGTCCGTCGATTTGAACGCCGCTTATGGCCGTGGCTACAGCGATAACACCAACACCCGGGCCTTCGGTAACCACGACACCCGAATTCTCAACTACACCCAGTCCGAACTGCGGCTGCGGCAAATGCTGTTCGACGGTTTCAACACCGCCAACGAGGTCGAGCGCACCAAAGGCGTGTCCAATTCGCGCGCCTATTATGCGCAAGGTACCGCCCAGGATCTGGCCCTGCGCACCATCGAGGTCTATCTCGAAGTGCTCAAGCGCCGTGAACTGGTGACCCTGGCGAAGAACAACCTGCAGGCGCATTTGCGCGTCAACGATCAGATCGGTCTGCGTACCGAACGCGGCATTGGCAGCACGGCGGACTCCGATCAATCGGTCGCCCGTAAAGCGCTGGCACAGAACAACCTCGACACCGCCGAAGTCGATCTGGCCGACGCCGAGTCGAACTTCTACAGCGTCGTCGGACGCCTGCCCGACGAGCTGGAAGCGCCGGCTTCGACCCGTGGCGAACTGCCAACCAGCCTGCCGGAAGCACAGCAGAGCATGGTCGAGAACAACCCGTATCTGAAATCCGCGCAGGCTGACGTGCAGTCGGCCGAGAGCCAGTACGAAGTGGCCAAGTCGCCGTTCTATCCACGCTTCGATGCCGAAGCGGCCGTCGGTGCGAACAACAACGTGCAAGGCGATGAAGGCCACGACAACGAATGGCGTGTCGGCGTGATCATGAACTACAACCTGTTCCGCGGCGGCAGTGACAAGGCGCGACTGGCCTCCGATGCGCACCAGATCAACCAGGCCATGGACATCCGCAACAACGCCCTGCGCCAGCTCAACGAGAACATTCACCTGGCATGGAACGCCATGGTCAACGCGAAGAAGCAGACCCCGACCGCCCGCGAATATGCTGAAACCACCAAGCGGGTACGCGCCGCGTATCAGGATCAGTTCGGCCTCGGCCAACGCACCCTGCTCGACTTGCTCGACAGTGAAAACGAGCTCTACAACGCCAACCGTCGCTACACCGAAATCCGCTACACCGAGGAATATTCGATGTACCGCGTGCTGGCGAACATGGGCCAGTTGCTGAGCAAACAACGGGTGGTGCTGCCGGCCGATGCGATCGCCGCGAGCGAAGTCAAAAACGAAGCGCGCCTTCCTGAACTGAAGTAGCGATCTTGATCGTTCCCACGCTCTGCGTGGGAACGCAGCCCGTGACGCTCCGCGTCACTGGACGCAGAGCGTCCCTAGAGGCATTCCCACGCAGAGCGTGGGAACGATCAACAGTGTGAGTGCTGCGCACTCAAGCGGGAGCAAGCTCCCTCGCCACAGGCGATCAATATGACCAGCATGGAACCCGGTAACGCCGGGATCGATCCGCGGCTGAGCTTCGATGATCCGTTACTCGACGGTCTGTTGATCCTCTGCAAACTGCATGGCGCGATCGTCAGTCGCGCCAGCCTGAGTGCCGGGCTGCCCCTGAACAAGCAACGCCTGAGCCTGGATCTGCTGCCGCGCGCAGCCGCCCGGGCCGGGTTGCAGGCGCGCATTTTGCGCCGTGATCTGAAAGATATTTCGCCGCTTAATCTGCCGATCCTTTTACTGCTCAACGACGGTCGCACTGCGGTGTTGCGGCGTTTTGGCGACGACGGCAAAGCACTGATCCTGCCCAGCGAAGCCGATGGCGGCGAGCAATGGGTCAGCCGCGAAGAACTCACTGAGCACTACAGCGGCCAAGCCTTGTTTGCCCGTCCGCGCCATGAACTCGAAGACCTGCGCTCGCCGCTGGTGCCGCGTGTGCATGCGTGGTTTCGCGACACCCTGAAGCTGTCGAAATGGCTCTACAGCGATGCCATCCTCGCCAGTTTCCTGATCAACCTTTTAGGGTTGATGGTGCCGCTGTTCGTCATGCAGACCTACGACCGCGTGGTTCCGAATCAGGCCACGTCGACCTTGTGGGTGCTGTCGATCGGGCTGCTGATCGGCACTGGTTTCGAACTGGTACTGCGGGTGGTGCGCGCGCATCTGCTGGACACCGCCGGCAAGAAAACCGATGTGATCCTTTCCGCGACTTTGTTCGAGCGCATCACCGGCATGTCGATGAAGGCGCGGCCGGCGACCATCGGCGGATTCGCCCAGAGCATTCATGATTTTCAGGGCCTGCGTGAGTTTCTCACCGCAGTGACCCTGACCAGCCTGATTGACCTGCCCTTCGTGGTGCTGATGCTGGTGGTGATCGGCCTGCTCGGTGGCTGGCTGGTGGTGATTCCGCTGCTGGCGTTTCCGCTGACGATCATCTTCGCCCTGGTGATTCAGGTGCGCCTGCGCGATACCGTGCAAAAAAGCCTGAGCCTCGGTGCCGAACGCCAGGCCGTGCTGATCGAAACCCTCGGCGGCCTGGAAACCCTCAAGGCCTGCAGCGCTGAAAGCGAGCGCCAGCACAAATGGGAAAGCACCCACGGCGCCCTCACCCGTCTCGACAGCCATGCGCGCAACCTCTCGGCGCTGGCCACCAACGGCACGCTGTTCATCCAGCAGTTTTCGGGGATGGCGACGATCGTTGCCGGGGTCTACAGCATCATCGCCGGCAACCTCAGCGTCGGCGCGCTGGTCGCCAGTTACATGCTCGGCAGCCGCGTGCTCGCGCCACTCGGGCAGATCGCCGGGCTGATCACTCGTTATCAGCAAGCGCAACTGACCATGAAAAGTACCGATGCGCTGATGTCCCTGCCGCAGGAGCGTGACGGCAAACAACGGCCATTGGAGCGCACGCAGTTGCAGGGGGCGCTGGACGTCAACGGCGTGACCTTCCATTACAACGGCCAGAATGCACCGGCCCTGAGCAATGTCACGTTCAGCCTGAAAGCCGGCGAACGGGTCGGCATCATTGGCCGCAGCGGTTCCGGCAAAAGCACCCTGGCGCGCCTGGTCATGGGTTTTTACGAACCGGAAGAAGGCCAGTTGCTGCTCGACGGCCTCGACTTGCGGCAACTGGATGTCGCCGACCTGCGCCAGCAGATCGGTTACGTCGCCCACGATCTGCCGCTGCTGGCCGGCAGCCTGCGCGACAACCTCACGCTCGGTGCCCGCTACATCAGCGATTCGCGGATGCTTGAAGTGGCTGAGCTGACCGGCGTCACCGAGCTTGCCCGCCAGCATCCACAAGGCTTCGACCGGCCGGTTGGCGAGCGCGGGCAATTGCTCTCCGGTGGCCAGCGTCAGGCGGTGTTGCTCGCACGATCCTTGTTGCTCGATCCGCCGATCATGCTGCTCGACGAACCCACCAGCGCCATGGACAACAGCAGCGAAGACCAACTGCGGCAGAGGCTGCATGGCTGGGTGCAAGGCAAGACGCTGCTGCTGGTCACCCATCGCACCTCGATGCTGAGTCTGGTGGATCGTTTGCTGGTGCTGGACAACGGCCGGGTCGTCGCCGACGGTCCGAAAGAAGCGGTCATCGATGCACTGCGCAAGGGCCGCGTCGGCTCGGCGGCGGTCTAGGAGTTGCCCCATGCCTGCTTCCTCCGATAGCAAATCACGCGGCTACTTCGACAGTTTCGGCAAAAGCGCCGAAGCCGAATTCATGCCGGAAACTGCCGGCGCCTCGTTGCAGGACTCGCCGCGCTGGTCGCGGATTACCGTGTGGCTGGCGGCGGCGCTGTTGATCAGCGCGTTGGTCTGGGCCAAGTTCGCCGTGCTCGAAGAAGTGACCATGGGCGAAGGCAAGGCGATTCCGTCGAGCAAGGTTCAGGTGATCCAGAACCTTGAGGGCGGCATCGTTACCGAAATCTTCGTGCGTGAAGGGCAAATGGTGAACAAGGGCGACAAGCTGTTGCGTCTGGATGACACGCGTTTTCTGTCGAACAAGGGTGAAAGCGAGGCCGATCGCTATGCGCTGACCGCGCAGGTTGAACGGCTCTCGGCAGAGGCCGAAGGGCGACCATTCAAGCTCTCCGACGAGGTAATCGCCAAGGCCCCACAAGTCGCCGAGGACGAACGTTCGCTGTACGACCAGCGCCAGCGCCGACTGGCCAGTGAGCAACGCACCCTCACCGAACAGCTACGGCAGAAAACTCAGGAGCTGGCCGAATTTCGCTCCAAGCAAGGCCAGTTCAGCTCCAGCCTCGCGTTGCTGCAACAAGAGATGAACATGTCGGCGCCGCTGGTTGGCACCGGCGCGGTATCGCCAGTGGAAATCCTGCGGCTCAAGCGCAGCGCGGTGGAGATTCGTGGCTCGCTGAACGCGACGACGCTGGCGATCCCCCGGGCGGAATCGGCGATCAACGAGATCAAGAGCAAGATCGACGAATCGGAACAGACCTTCCGCTCCGACGCGGCCAAGGACCTCAATCAGAAACGCACCGACCTGTCGAAAATCACCGCCTCCAGCATCGCCATCGACGACCGCGTCAGTCGTACCACCGTGACCTCACCGGTGCACGGCGTGATCAAGCAATTGAAGGTCAACACCATCGGTGGTGTGGTGCAGCCAGGCAGCGACATGGTCGAAATCGTGCCGCTGGAAGACAATCTGTTGATCGAGGCCAAGGTGCGTCCGCAGGACGTCGCGTTCCTGCATCCGGGCCAGAAAGCCATGGTCAAGTTCAGCGCTTATGACTACACGATTTATGGCGGACTGAGCGCCAAGCTTGAGCTGATCGGGGCTGACACGATCACCGATGACAAGGGCAACAGTTTTTATCTGATTCAGGTGCGCACTGATAAAAACCATTTGGGCGGGGATGTGAAACCGCTGCTGATCATTCCGGGGATGGTGGCGACGGTGGACATTATTACCGGGGAGAAGAGCGTGCTGGATTACCTGCTCAAACCCGTGCTGAAAGCGCGGACCGAGGCGATGCGCGAGCGCTAGCGAATGATCGTTCCCACGCTCCGCGCAGGAACGCCGCCCGGGACGCTCCGCGTCCCTTCGCGACAGTGACGCAGAGCGTCACTGGATGCATTCCCACGCAGAGCGTGGGAACGATCATCTGTCGCCATGATTACGCTGGAAGGTCTCCTCCCCCATCGCCGCAATCTGCCCCTCGATCAACGCCTCGAACGGCTTGAGCAACGGCTCGAATGACGCCGGCGCTTCCAGCGTGTGCAACGCCTGCACAATCGCCTCAATCGTCGACAACGCGCCCGGCCCCGGTGCCTTGCGCAAGCGATAGCGCGACACGCCGCCCTCGGCCAGCGTCACCCGTGGCAACCCCGCCAGCAGCGGATTGAGGTGGAGCATCTTGCGCGCCTTGCGCCACGTGCCGTCCGGCACCACCAGCAACAGCGGCTCATCTGATTCGCCATAAGTCTGCATCGGCTGCGCATCATCGGCGGGAAACAACAACCGCGCGCGATACCCTGGCTGATTGAGCAGCGCCGGCAAATCTTCGAATACTTCACCGACAATAAGCTCGGCATTACTCAACCCGAGCACCGCCAACCGCGCGGTATTCAGCGCATGATTGACCTCACTCGGATGCTGCAACAGCAACACCCGCGTGCGGCTGTCGAGGCGCGGGATCAGCGAGCACAGGCAATGGGTTTGTGGGCGCAGGCAGCGCGGGCATTGCGGTCTGGACATACTTCTTTTTCCTACACGCTAAGCCTGATTGAGCTGAGCTTTGAGCAAATCACGGAACGTCTGGATCAGCGGTTCGCGGCTGCGACCACGGCGCATGATCATCGAGAATGGCGCCTGATAGCCGAAGGTCGCCGGCAGCAACACACGCAAGTCGCCCTTGTCGGCCCACGCCTGAGCGTAATGCTCCGGCAAATAACCGATGTAGGCGCCGGACAGCACCAGAATCAGCTGCGCCTCCATACTCTCCACCGTCGCGGCGCTGTGTTTGAAGCCGTGCCGGGCCAGTTCCGCCTGACTCCAGTAACCGCGCCCGACCATGCGTTGCTGGGTGATGACCTGCTCGGGAATACGCCGCTCGTTGAACAACGGATGCCGGCTGCTGCAATACAACCAGTGTTGTTCGCGGTACAGCGGCATGTACACCAGACCGCTCATGCGCGTGGAAAACGCGCCGATGGCCAGATCGAGGCGGTTGTCCTGCACGCCGAGTTGCAGTTCGTACGGGCTCATCACCGACAAATGCAAATGCACCGCCGGGTGTTCCTGGCTGTAACCGCCGATGGCTTCGGCGAACGGCAGAGCCTTGTCGCTGACCGTGGAGTCGATCACCCCGAGGTTGAGCGTGCCGCGCAGTTCGCCCTTGAGCGCGGCGGCGTATTGCTCGAAACCTTCGAGTTCAGCGAGCAGGCGCAGGGTTTCCTGATGGAACAGCTCACCCTTGCTGGTCAGGCTGAACCCGCCGCGCCCGCGATGACACAGCACCAGGCCGAGCGCGGCTTCGAGCTGGCTCATGTAGGTGCTGATCGCCGAGGTCGACAGGTTGAGTTCCTGCTGGGCGTTGGCGAAACCCTGATGACGCACGACGCTGACGAAGATGCGCAACAGTTTCAGGTCGGGTAAAGCGTTGGCCATGTCTACTCCAAGGATCGTTCCCACGCTCTGCGTGGGAATGCAGCCCGTGACGCTCTGCGTCACCTGCGAGTACGGCTGGACGCGGAGCGTCCGTGGATGCATTCCCACGCGGAGCATGGGAACGAGCAGGTGTAGAAGTCTGGCATTAGTTTAGAAAAATCTGAACTAAGTTTTTGCCCGTAGCGATTCTTTCCCCGCACTACATTTCGCATCATCGGCCCCACAGCGGCGCCCGAACCTGTGTTGAACGGCGCGCCGACATAAATAAAACAAAGACGATGAGGCCTTACCCGTGGACAAGATTCTTCACCAACCACTGGGCGGCAACGAAATGCCGCGCTTCGGCGGCATCGCCACCATGCTACGACTCCCCCATGTACCGACCGCTGCCGGCCTGGACGCTGCCTTCGTTGGCGTGCCACTGGACATCGGTACTTCGCTGCGCCCCGGCACCCGCTTCGGGCCACGCGACATCCGCACCGAATCGGTAATGATCCGCCCGTACAACATGGCCACCGGCGCTGCGCCGTTCGACTCGCTGGCCGTAGCCGACATCGGTGACGTGGCGATCAACACCTTCAACCTGCTCGACGCCGTGCGCATCATCGAAGAAGCCTACGACAACATCCTCGAGCACAACGTGATCCCGATGACCCTGGGTGGCGACCACACCATCACCCTGCCGATCCTGCGGGCGATTCACAAGAAACACGGCAAGGTCGGTCTGGTACACATCGATGCCCACGCTGACGTCAACGATCACATGTTCGGCGAGAAAATCGCCCACGGCACCACCTTCCGCCGCGCGGTTGAAGAAGGTCTGCTCGATTGCGACCGCGTCGTGCAGATCGGTCTGCGCGCCCAGGGTTACACCGCTGATGACTTCAACTGGAGCCGCGATCAGGGCTTCCGCGTGGTTCAGGCTGAAGAATGCTGGCACAAGTCGCTGGCGCCGCTGATGGCTGAAGTTCGCGAGAAAGTCGGCGGCGGTCCGGTGTATCTGAGCTTCGACATCGATGGCATCGACCCGGCTTGGGCGCCTGGCACTGGCACCCCGGAAATCGGTGGTCTGACGACCATTCAGGCAATTGAAATCGTTCGTGGCTGCCAAGGCCTCGACCTGATCGGTTGCGATCTGGTAGAAGTCTCGCCCGCTTACGACACCTCCGGCAACACCTCGCTGCTGGCCGCCAACCTGCTGTACGAAATGCTCTGCGTACTGCCTGGCGTGGTCCATCGCTGAGGGTCGGGTCATGAACGAACGTGATCAGGTTTTGCAAGCGGCCGCCGAACTGGTGTCCGCGTTTGCCCGTAACGATCGCGAAGCTTATTTCGGCGCGTTCAGCGCCGATGCAAGTTTCGTCTTCTACACCCTCGAACAGCCGCTGCTGTCGCGCGATGCCTATCAGGCCTTGTGGGACAGCTGGCGCACCGAGGATGGCTTCGAGGTGCTTGCGTGCACCTCGAGCAACGCCTTCGTCAGCCTGCAAGGTGACGTGGCGATTTTCATCCATGACGTGGCCACCGAGCTGCGCATGCAAGGGGAGCCACACTTCAGCCAGGCGCGCGAG